>NZ_VUMH01000001.1:300000-442486 GCF_009696265.1 Desulfovibrio porci | reverse complement strand
ACAGGATAAACGCCATGTAAAAAGCCTCCTCTGAAACGCTCAAGGCGTAACGGGGAGGCTTTTGCCAGGGTCGCACAAGCGCCATTTTTTCTTTTGGTGCGAGAGGGGGGACTTGAACCCCCATACCGTAGGTGCTGGATTCTAGATAGTGTCTACATGAGATTTGTGTTATGAGAAGCGCATCAATTCAGCAAGAATGTGCTTATGACGAATCCTCAACGCCGCCATGACATCTCAGATGCAGCATGGGCCTTATTGGAACCGCATCTGCCTGGGCAAAGTGGGCAATGGGGAGGCATCGCAAAGGATAATCGCCTCTTCATCAATGCCGTATTCTGGATATTGCGTACTGGCGCGCCGTGGCGAGATTTGCCGCCGGAATATGGTAAATGGGGAACTGTTCACCAACGCTTTATTCGGTGGCGAGACAAGCGAATATGGGAAAAACTCCTTGAAGTGTTGATTGATGATCCGGATTTTGAATGGTTGATGATTGATGCCAGTCATTGCAAAGTCCACCCCCACGCGGCGGGAGCCAAGGGGGGCAACCAAGGCATGGGCCGCACAAAAGGGGGTTCAACAGCAAAATACACCTGGCCGTGGATGCGCATGGTATGCCGGTCAGAGTTGCTGTTACAGCGGGTACCACAGCGGATTGCACACAAGCCATAGCCTTGATTGACGGCATTGCCGCTCAATTCTTGTTAGCGGATCGTGGATATGACAGTAATGGGATTATAGATAAAGCCATTGAGACTAGTTGCGAAATTGTCATTCCGCCCAAAAAGAATCGCAAGGCACAGCGTTACTACGACAAGGCGCTCTATCGTGTGCGGCACTTGGTTGAAAATGCTATTCTCCACCTTAAATGCTGGCGCTGCATCGCCACCAGATACGCAAAGATGCTCACTTCGTTTAAGGCTGCCGTACAAATCCGCTGTATAGCGATATGGTTAAAGGTTTTAACTTAAACTCGTGTAGACACTATCTAGAGAAAATATTCACGATTTATCATCCGGCTGATAGAACGCCGCGCATTGTCAGGACATACTCTGCGTGAAGGTGCTCACCATAACCTGTTCCCGAAAATGAAAAGGAGTATCACCGTGAAAAAGATACTGTTGCTGACGGTTCTCTGCGTCTGCGTCGCGTTTCCGGCCTTGGCCGGAAACTGGCCCGAGCGCCCGGTGAAGATGCTGACCATGGTCAATCCCGGCGCGCAGATCGACCTGCTTACCCGTTCCCTGGCCGAGGCCCTCAAGGAGGGGCTGGGGCAGCCGGTGCTGGTCACCAACATGCCCGGCGGTTCCCACGGCAGCGTCATGGCTACTGAACTGGCTACGGCCAAAGCCGACGGCTATACCCTCGGCGTGGCGGCCACGGCGGCGTTCACCTATTCGCCGTATTTCGCGCACACCAGATACACGGTGGACGACTTCACCTATCTGAGTCTTCTGGGTCTGAACCAGAGCGGCATTGTCTGTAAGCCGGACCGTCCGTGGACAACGCTGAAAGAGGCTTTCGCCTGGGCCGGAAAGGAGGGCAAGGGCCTGACCTACATGTTCCAGGGCTCGGACGACCGCGACGCCATGAGCCGCATCGCGGCCAGGGAAGGCGTCAAGCTTTCCCTCATGCCCAGCACGGGCGGGCCTTCGGTCATTTCAGCCGTCATGGGCGGTCATGCGGACCTGGGGCATGTGGGGGCCATCCTGTTTGACTACGTGCAGGGGGGCAAGCTCAAGCTGCTGGCGGCTTCCACGCCGGTGCGCCTGACGCCCCTGCCCGAGGTGCCTACCCTGCGTGAACAGGGCTGGGATGAGGCCGTGGAAATGTACATCGTGCTTGTGGGGCCCAAAAATCTGCCCGCGGATGTGCGGGAACGCCTGAATGCGGCGGTGGCCGCCCTGAAGAACAACCAGGGATTTCAGACCTTCATCCACGAAAAACTGCGCATGGGCCCGGTGGAGTTCGGTCCGGAACACGCTGTGGACTACATGAAGCGCACCGCCGCGCGCAATGCGGCCCAGGCCAAAGAAACGGCCGGAGCCGGAAAGTAGGGCGCCTTCACCGTTAAGGAGAGTTCCATGACCAACGCGCAAAGGGAAAATTACGGCTACGGCGGCATGGCTGTGGCGAGCCTGGTTCTGCTGCTCTGGCTTATTCCCTCCTATTCCCCCGAATACCCCGGCTACGGCGTGCCCGCCACACTGGTGCCCAATCTGGCGGCCGGCTTCATCCTGCTGCTGGCCCTGCTGGGGCTGGCGCGCAACATGCTGAAAGCCCGGCGTCTCCGCCGGTCCGGCGAAGCCGCCGGGGCGGGCGCGGCCCCGGCGGCGGGGGGCGTGGCCTGGGGGCATCTGCTGCGCTTCATGCTGCCCTGCGCTCTGCTCATGCCCGCCATGTCCCGTTTGGGTTTTATTCCTTCGGGGGTGGCCTTCATGCTGTTGATCCAGTGGTTCTGCGGCCAGCGCAAGCCCGTGGTTATGGCGCTGACGGCCCTTGTGCCGGTGCTGACGGTCTGGGCGCTGATGCGTTTCGGCTTGGGCGTGCCCATGCCGTAGGGCTTGTTTCATCTTACAACGCCATATTCTCGATTGACGGCAAAAATCCGGCTGCACAGCGCCAGTCTCAACAAGCGGAGAACATATGTTCGACATGATCCTCGCGGGCCTCACGGACGCCCTGCAACTGGCCAATCTGCTCTTTGTGCTCCTGGGCGTGGTCACGGGCATGATCGCCGGGGCCATACCCGGCGTCAACGGTCCCATGGCCATAGCCCTGTGCATCCCCCTGTCCTATTACATGTCGCCCGTGGCGGCCATCGGCTTTCTGGTGGGGTTGAACAAGGGCGCATTCTTCGGCGGAGCCATCTCCGGCGTGCTGCTGAACACGCCGGGCACGCCCGAATCCGCCGCCACCACGTGGGACGGCTATCCCCTGGCCGTCAAGGGCAAGGGCGAAAAGGCCCTGCGCATGGCCTTGTACGCTTCGGTGACCGGCGACGCCTTTTCCACCGTGGTGCTCATCCTGGTGGCCGCGCCCCTGGCCACGGTGGCCCTGTACATGGGGCCGCCGGAAATCTTCGCCCTGATCTGCATGGCCATGACCATCATCGCCGGACTGGGGACCAGATCCCTGTTGCGCGGCCTTATGGCGGCGGCCCTGGGCGTGCTCATCGGTTGTATCGGCATTGAGCCGGTTTCGGCCCTGCCGCGTCTGACCCTGGACATCACCCAACTGGAGCGGGGCATCTCCCTGATTCCCATCGGCATCGGCATGCTGGCTTTTTCGGAAATCATCATCCAACTGGAGGAAAAGCTCCGGAGCAGCCGGGGACAGAGCGCCATGAGCTTTTCCTCCCGCCCCGAAGACCGCTTTGTGAGCCTGAAGGAATATCTGGCCTGCGCGCGCACTCTGATCCGTTCCTCGGTGGCGGGCACGGTGGTGGGAGCCCTGCCGGGCCTGGGTGCGCCGGTGGCTTCCTTTTTCGCCTATGATCAGGCGGTGAAGCATTCCGACAGGCCGGAAAGCTTCGGCAAAGGCAATCTGGAAGGCATCGCCGCCTCGGAGTCGGCCAACAGCGCCGTGGTGGCCGCCAGCCTCATTCCCCTGTTCACTCTGGGCATTCCCGGCAATGTGGCGGCGGCCCTGCTCATCGGGGCCTTCGTCATCCACGGCATGATTCCCGGCCCGCTCATGTTCGAGCAGAACGCCCAGTTCATCTATTCCATCTACGGCAGTCTGATCGTGGCCAATCTCTTTCTGCTGGCTGTGGGCCGTCTGGGTCTGCGGGCTTTCTGCAAGGTTGTGCAGGTGCCGTCGGCGGTGCTTTATCCCATCATTATCTTCACCTGCATCATGGGCGCGTATCTGGCGCAGTATGCGACCTTCGACGTGACCCTCATGCTGGTTTTCGCCGTGCTGGCCTACTTCATGCGCAAGTTCGACTATTCCTTCATCTGCCTGATCATCGGTTTTATTCTGGCGCCCATCTGGGAAACCTCCCTGCAACAGGTGATCATCGCCTCGGAGCAGGACCCGTACATGATCCTCGGCCGTCCGGTGGCCCTGGCCCTGCTGGCCCTTTCCGCCTGGGTGGTGGTCCGTGCGGCGCGCAAGGGACGCGGCGGCCGCAACGCGGCATGAGAAAACGGACGCGCAATCGTTCAACGCTTACGGAGAAGCATCATGGCTAATATCAGCGCGCCGCGCACGCGGCGCTTCGAGCCCCGGTCCGTGGAAGACGTGGAAGTCAAGGTGGTGGAATGCGACCTGCTCGTGGTGGGCGGGGGCAATGCGGGCTGCTTTGTGGCCGTGGAAGCCGCCCGGCTGGACCCTTCCCTCAAGGTGGTCGTCATGGAAAAGGCCGAAATCATGCGTTCCGGCGCGTGTTCGGCGGGAATGGACGCCATCAACACCTATATTCCCCAGGGTAAAACGCCCGAGGATCTGGTGCGCTGGAGCCGGGCCCAGGTGGGCGGCGGCCCCCTGCGTGAGGATCTGGCCCTGTCCAACGCCAGGGAGCTCAATGCGTGCGTGGAGGAACTGGAGCGCTGGGGTCTGCCCATTCTGCGGGACGAGCAGGGCAACGTGCGCTATCGCGGCCAGTGGGACATCTCCATCCACGGCGAGCAGCTCAAGCCGATCATGGCTGAAAAGGCCATTGAAAGCGGGGCCGACGTTTACAACCGCGTGGCCGGCACAAGCCTTATCATGCATGAGGGCCGTTGCGTGGGGGCTACGGGCCTGGGCGTGCGCGACGGCTGCTTTTATGTGTTCCGGGCCAGGGCCACGGTCATGGCCACGGGCGGCGCGGGCACGCTGTACAAATCCTACACGGCCGATTCCACGGACAGCGGCGCGCAGATCTGGATGTGCCCCTATTGCGTGGGCACGGGCTACGCCATGGGTTTCAGGCAGGGTGCGGAACTGACCAGCCTGGAACAGCGCTGGGTGGCCACCCGCACCAAGGATTTCTGCGGCCCGGTGGACACCATCTCGGTGGGCTACGGCGCGCCCATCATCAATGCCAGGGGCGAAAAGGTCATGAGCCGCTATGAGGCGCTGGGCGGCGACGCCGCGCCGCGTTACATCCGCGCCAACGCGCCCATGGAGGAATGGCTGGCCGGACGCGGCCCCTGTTATTGCGACACCACCCATCTGAGCCCGGAAAAAACCAAAGCCATGCTGGAGGACTATCTCAACGAGCGGCCTTCCTTCGTGCTTTTTCTGGCCAGCCGGGGGCAGAATCCCGACCGGGAACCCATTGAGATCTACGGCTCCGATCCCTATATCCTGGGAGGGCACACCGGCGGCGGCTTCTGGGTGGACATGGAGCGCATGACCACCATCCCCGGCCTGTTCGCCGCCGGGGAAACCGCCGGAGGCAATCCAAACAAGTTTGTGGGCGGCTGCTGCGCCGAGGGCAAGCTGGCGGCGCGCGGGGCCGTGGCCTATCTGCGCGGCGCGGCTCTGCCGCCCCTGGACAGGGAGGATTTGCGCGCGGAGATGGAACGCGTTTACGCCCCTCTGCTGCGGCGCGGGGAAGAGGGCGTGCGCCCGGTGGAAATGAAGGAGCGCCTGCAGCGTCTTATGGACGAATATGCGGGCGGGGTCAGTCAGTTCTACCGCACCAATGAGGAGCGCCTGGATTACGCCCTGCGCCACATCGCCATGTTACGCTCGCAGTTTCAGTACCTGCGCGCCGGGGACCCGCACGAACTCATGCAGGCGCTGGAGAGCATGGACCGGGTGGATGTGGCCGAGGCCGTGGTGCATCACCTCAAGGCCCGCAAGGAAACGCGCTGGGCGGGATGGCAGACGCGTTCCGACTACCCCGAGCGCGATGACGAGCATTTCGACTGCTTCATCGAGTCGCGGCGCGATCCGCGCAACGGCGAGATAACGGTCTTCACCCGGCCCTATGAACAACTTATTCCCGGCGACCGGCACACGGCCTGAACGGACGCCGCAAGCGAGGTTTACCATGCCGCCGAAAGTTGATACCCATAAATGCACCGGCTGCGCGGGGCGCGAGGAATCCTTCTGCGAGAGGGCCTGCCCCGGCGATCTCATGGCTGTTTCGTCCGAAAACGGCAAGGCTTACTGCCGCGCCGCCTCCGAATGCTGGGACTGCATGTCCTGCGTCAAGGCCTGTCCCGCAGGCGCGCTGGAAACGAAAATTCCCTATCAGCTCGGCTACTTCAAGGCGACGTTGCGTCCCATCATGGGCAAAAACGTCATCACCTGGAAGTGCCGCGACATTTACGGCAATGAGGCCGTCTACAGATATGTGAATCGCATCGTCCGCTGACGAGGCGCGGCCCGAAGCGCTCCGTCCGTCAGTCAGTCGCCGGGTGGAGCGCTTCGGGAGCCTGTATGGACAATCTCTGGTATCTGCACGGCGAGGATTTTTTCGCCGGGCTGGAAGAAGAAAAGCGCCTCTTTCTGCAAAAGGCGGTGCACCGGCGCTTTCAGAAAAACGACATCGTCTTTTTTGAGGGCGATCCCGGCGACGCCTGTTTTTACATCGCCTCGGGTCTGGTGCGCATTTTCAGCATCCATGATTCGGGCAAGGAGCCCGTGTTCTTTCTGCGGCGCGCGGGCGAACTCTTCGGCATTTCCGAAGTGCTGGGCGGCTATCCGCGCAAGGCCAACGCCCAGGCCATCGCCCCGTCGGAAATCCACGCCGTGCGCGGGCAGGATTTCGACGCCCTGCTGGCCGCGCACTATCCTCTGGCCCGCCGGGTCATCTCCCTTCTGGGCAGCCGCATCCGTCATCTGGGCGACAGCATCCGCAATCTGGTCGTTTGCAGCGTGGAAGGGCGGCTGATCAAGCTGCTTATCGCCCTGGTCTATGATCTGCTTCCCGATGCCGAAGCCTGGCGGCGGCCCGTCACCGTGCCCTTGCGCATTTCGCAGGAACAGCTGGCCTCCATGGCCGGAACCACCCAGCCCACGGTGAGCGACTTGCTGCAAAAGCTGCAAAAAGAGGGGCAGATCCGCGTGGAACGGCGGCGGATAACCCTGCTGCATCCCCTGCGGCTGCTGTCCGGCGTGGACGGCATGACCGAAGCGCTCTCCACGGGGAAGGCGCTTCGGCGGGGCTGAATGGCCCCGGGGCTTTTGGCGCTCAGCCCAGATGCAACAGCAGCATGCCAGCGATAAGCAGGCCCATGCCCGCGAAGGCGCAGGGCCTGAGGCGCTGGCTGAAGAAAAGCCAGCCGCCCAGCGAGGTGCCCAGAATGCCGAAACTGCCCCACATGGCATAGGCCACAGCCAGATCCATGTTTTGCACGGCCAGGGAAAGGCAGTAAAAGGCCAGACCTACCAGGGCCAGAGCCGTAATGCCGATCCAGCGGCGGCGGAAGCCCTGGGAACGGGCCAACAGCAGATTGGCCAGAATATCCAGTAGAGCGGCCAGCACGACCAGCAGCACGGAGACATTGAAAAAGGCGGTCAGAGCGTGCATCACGGCCTCCTCGCGGCGCGCGCGCCGTCAGCCGCGTCCTGGGGCGAAATGTGGCTTTGCCCGGCGTCGCGCGGGCGCGGCTTCGGGCTTTCGCCGTGGCCCGTGCCGTGGTGCACCAGCAGTGCTCCGGCCAGCACGCAGATCAGGCCCAAAACACGTTTGAGGGTCAGGCTTTCGTCCAGGATCAGCACGCTGGACAGGGTGATCAGAGTCAGGCCCAGCCCTTCCCAGAAGGCGAAGGCCACGCCCACGGGCAGGCCGGTGGTGGACAGGGCCAGAAGATAATAGGAAAGGCCGATGGCCAGCCACATCAGCATCAGGCCCAGCAGGGCGGCATGGGCGAAGGTCCAGCCCTGGGCCAGCTTCATGACCGTGGTGCCGCCCACTTCCAGAATGATGGCTCCCAACAGACAATACCAGTGAAACGGTTTTGTGGTCAGCATGGATACTCCCCGCAAAAAAAAGAATGTGATACGGCCGCCGTGATGCGGCGGCTTCTCCGGACAATGGACGGCGGGGAGAGGCTTAGAGCAGGGAGCGCCAGTAACGCTCTTCGGGAAAGCCGCAGTACAGGCGGCGGATGGGAAGACGGGCGGTGTACATGTCCAAAGTATAAGCGCGGGGCAGCTTGTTGGCAAGACGGCTGTCCCGCGCTGTTTGTGCATGCGGAAAAGAAGCCCCGCCACAATGCGCGGCGGGGCGGGAAACTCTCTGCGGAGTGGACACGAGATGCGGGCGGCTGTCAGGCTTTTTCCGTCTTCTCCTGCGCGTCGATCCAGGCGTTGGCTTCTTCCAGATTCAAGGTGCCCTCGTACAGGGCGCGCCCGCTGATGGCCCCGGCCAGATTGCCGGAGCGGCTGAGCGGATAGAGTTTCTGCACGTCCTCCAGCGTGGCCACGCCGCCGGCGGCGATGACCGGCACGCGGGCGCTGTGGGCCAGATGCCCCAGGGCGGCCAGGTTGACGCCGCTCTGCATGCCGTCGCGTTCAATGTCCGTATAAATGATGAAGGCCGCGCCGTCGTCCTGAAGCCGGGGCAGCACGTCGTCCACGCTCAGGCCGGTGTCCGCCACCCAGCCCCGGCTTTTGAGACGCCCGGCCTCGGCGTCCAGAGAGACGCCGATTTGGCCGGGGAAAGCGCGGCAGAGGCGGGCGAACAGTTCCGGCTGCTCCAGGGCCAGGGTGCCGATGATCAGGCGGCTCACCCCGGCCTCCAGATAGGCGCGGGCTGTGGCTTCGTCGCGGATGCCGCCGCCCAGCTGTACGGGAATGCTGATCTCCCGGCAGATGCGCCGCACAATGGCCCGGCTCTGGGCCGCGCCGTCAAATGCGCCGTCCAGATCCACCACATGCAGCCAGCGCGCGCCCCGCGCCTGCCAACTGCGGGCCGCTTCGGCCGGGTCCTCGGCGAAAACCGTGGATTCCTGGGCGCGGCCCTGCTTGAGGCGCACGGCCTTGCCGTTCTGAATGTCGACTGCCGGGAAGATGATCATAAGCCCAGATCCTTGACCGCCTTGCGCATGCCGTCCACGGTGAGGTCCTCGGCTGTGACCCAGGTGCCCCTGCGCTTGAAGAACGAACCCACTGTGAGCAGGTTTTCCGTCAGACCCACCTGTTTTTCCTCAAAGATGGAACGGTTCATCAGCGTGCCGTCGTCCACCTTGAGCAGAAAGAATTCCACGCGCACATGGGCCGACTGGGTGACGCCCGCCTTGGAACCCTCGCGCTGATGCCAGTCCAGCACCTGGGGGATCAGCAGAAGCTGGGCGCCCTGTTTCTTGCCGTAGGCCTCCCAGAGGGGCAGGGCCTGCGGCTGCTCGGAACTGTGAAACTCCGTCAGGTCCGGCGGCAGATTCTGACGGACGATAAAATTATACTGGCGTTTGGTGTCCGTCAGCAGCACTTCGCGCAGTTTCATGTCCAGAGTGGGCAGCATATCGCCGGGAATGCGCCCCTGATCCTCGGGAATACGGCCCACAATGAGCTGGCTGGCATTGGTGGGCTGCGTGAAGGGAGCCACGGAAATCTTGAAGCTGGAGGAAATGGGCCGGGGCACCTCGGCTGTGCTGCGGGGGCGGCGGGCGCAGGAAACGGCCAGAGCCAGACAAAGGACGATCAATAAGAGTATATGCAGGCGAGTACGCATTTAATCAAGGCATCCCTTGGTGCTTCTGATGGTTGTGCCCTGAATCCGCACGGCCTGGCGCAAGGCCAGACCCAGCCCCTTGGCTGCCGATTCCAGCAGGTGGTGGCCGTTTTTGCCGTACAGAAAGGCAATGTGCAGATTGCAGCGGGCGCTGCTGGCCAGGGCTTTGTAAAATTCGCGCCAGAGGTCTTTTTCCTCTCCGGCCATGACCGGCGGCAGCAATTCGTCGCCGCGCCATTCCAGCCAGGGACGGCCCGAAAGATCCACGGTTACTTCACTGAGGGCTTCGTCCATGGGCACGCGGCCATAGCCCACGCGGGCAATGCCCGTTCTGTCGCCCAGAGCTTCCAGCAGGGCGCTGCCCAGAGTCAGGCCCACGTCCTCCACGCTGTGGTGGGCGTCCACCTCCAGATCCCCCTCACAGGAGAGTTGCAGATCCATACCCGCCCAGAACATGGTCAGGGTCAGCATGTGGTCCAGCAGGCCGAAGCCGGTCCGGATCCGGGTATCGCCTTCGCCGTCCAGGTTCAGGCGCAGGCTGATGCGGGTTTCAGCGCTGTGTCGTTCCTGCGCTGCTTCACGCGGGGCGTTCGCGTTCATGCTTCCTCCGCGGGTTTGTCTTTGGCGTCGTCTTCGGTTTTTTCCGTGTTGTCGCCCTCAGCGTTTTCAGGCGTTTCGGATTCGGGCGCCGCCTTTTTGCGGCCGAAAGCGGCCGCCACCAGAATGCTGATCTCATAGAGCAGGAGCATGGGGCAGGCCATCAGCAGCTGCGACACCACGTCCGGCGGCGTCAGAATGGCCGCGACGATGAAGATGCCCAGAATGGCGTAGCGCCGCGTCTTGCGCATCAGGGTGGCGGTGATCAGCCCCATGCGCGCCAGGAAAAGGGCGAAGAGCGGCATTTCGAAAATCAGGCCGAAGGCCAGGATCAGCTTGAGCACAAAATTCAGGTAGTCGCTGATCTTGGGCATGACCACGATTTCGCTTGTGGAGAAGCTCACGAAGAAGCTGAAAGCGTAGGGAAAAACCACAAAATAACAGAATGCGCCGCCGGTCACGAAAAATATGGCCGACAATATGGCCACCGGAATGATGTAGCGTTTTTCCTCATCGTAGAGGCCGGGCGCGATAAAGGACCAGACCTGGTAGAAGACGACCGGGCTGGCCACAAAGACGCCCGCCACGAAGGCGATATACATGCGGGTGAAGAAACCTTCGGGCAAAGTGGTGTATTGGGCGTGCGAACCGGGAGGCAGAACTGCGAGCAGCGGGTTCACCAGAGCGTTGAAAATGGGGTCCACCACGGACCAGCAGAGCAGAAAACCCAGGCCCACGGCAATGCAGCAGCGCACCAGACGCACACGCAGTTCGCTCAGGTGGTCCATAAGACCCATGGGCTTGCCGGCGCTCTCGTCGTCTTCCGCGCCTTCCGCAGGAACCGGGCTGTCCTCCGGCCTGGGGGCGGGAGGTTCGGCGGCTGCGCCTGCGGGAGGGGACGGGGGCAGCGGCGGCGCGCCTGCCCCGTTTTCATCCGTATGGGCCAGTTCGGCGGCCAGGCGGGCAGCCACGTCCGGCTCCACGGGCGGAACGCCGCTTGCGGAAGCCTCCGGCGCGGCGTCGGGCCGCCATTCCGGTCCGGAAAACATGGAACTTTCAAAAGCGGCGAAGTCGGCGGCGTTTGCGTTATCCGCGACATTCGCATCGTCGGACCCTTCCGGCTCACCAGACTCGGCGGGCTTCCCGGATTCGGCTATTTCCGTCGTTTCGGGCGCGCGTATGCCTGCCGGATCGCTGCCGGGCAGGGCATCGGCTCCAGCCTTGTCAGACGTGGCGTCGGCGGGCGCGGCATCCTCTACTGGCGTAGCCGGGGAAAGCAGCTTGTCTTCCGGCCCGCTCATGCCTTGCCACCGTTCTCTGCGGCCGGGGCGGCTTCCCCGTTTTGTTGCGCAACGGCTTCGGCTTCAGCCCTAGTTTTGGCCAGGGCCGCGGCCAGAGGGCTGTCCGCCGGAGAAGACGCGGACGGCCCGGAAGACGCCGGGGAAGCAGCGGCTTCGGCCGCCGCTTCAGGCCGGGGTGCGGCAGTGGAGGGCGCGGCGTCAGCCACGGGCGTTTCCGGGGTCGGAGCGGGCTCTGTGGCGGCCGTTTCGCCGGACGCGGAACGTTCAAGTCTGTCGGCCTTAGCGGCCTCGGCTTCAGCCGCGACTTTGGCGGCTTTTTCCGCAGCTTTCTTGCGGCGCGCCTCTTCCTCTTCCTGCGCGGCCTCGGCATTAAGAGTGCGCTGGAAATCCGTGGAAACGCGCCGGAATTCGCCCATGGCCTTGCCCAGGGAGCGCGAGATCGTGGCGAGGCTTTTGGGCCCCAGCACAACCAGCGCCACCACCAGGATGACCAGGAGTTCCGTACTGCCTATGCCAAACATAGAGCCTCCTTATTCCCATTCAATAGTGCTGGGCGGCTTGGAGGACACATCGTAGACCACGCGGTTGACGCCCTTGACTTCATTGATGATCCGGCCGGACATACGCGCGATGAGATCCGGGGGCAGGCGCGCCCAGTCGGCGGTCATGGCGTCCACGCTGTCCACCACGCGCAGGGCGATGACATGCTCGTAGGTGCGGCCGTCGCCCATGACGCCCACGGTCTTGAGCGGCAGCAGCACGGCGAAGCCCTGCCAGACCTTGCGGTACCAGCCGGATTCGCGCAGTTCCTCCTGCACGATCTTGTCGGCCAGGCGCAGGATGCTCAGGCGCTCTTCGGTGATTTCGCCCAGCACACGGATGGCCAGGCCCGGACCGGGGAAGGGATGCCGCCAGACGATGGAGTCGGGCATGCCCAACTCCGCCGCCACCTTGCGCACCTCGTCCTTGAAAAGCTCGCGCAGCGGCTCGATAAGCTTGAGCTTCATGGTGTCGGGCAGGCCGCCCACATTGTGGTGGCTTTTGATCACCGCGCTGGGGCCCTTGTGCGAGACGGATTCGATAACGTCCGGATACAGGGTGCCCTGGGCCAGAAAATCCACCTGGGGCAGCTTCTTGGCTTCTTCGTCGAAGATTTCAATAAAGGTGTGCCCGATGATCTTGCGTTTTTTCTCCGGGTCTTCCACGCCTTTGAGGCGGGAGAGGAAGCGCTCCTGCGCCTGCACAAACTCGAGATTGAGGTCGAAATGCTCGCGCAGGTAATTGACCACCTCGTCGCCTTCATTGAGGCGCAGCAGGCCGTTGTCCACAAAGATACAGTGCAGGCGCTTGCCGATGGCCCGATTCAGCAGCACGGCCACCACCGTGGAATCAATGCCGCCGGACAGGGCGCAGACCACATGTTTGTCGCCCACCTGCTCGGCCATTTCCTTGACCACGCGTTCCACAAAGGAGGACATGGTCCAGTCCGGCGTGATCCCGGCCACCTTGAACAGGAAGTTTTGCAGAATATGTTCGCCGTCCACGCTGTGGTACACTTCGGGATGGAACTGCACAGCGTAGATCCGGCGCTGCTCGTCGGCCATGGCGGCCACGTCCAGGGTGGGCGTGCGGCCTGTGACCGCGAAACCCGGCGGCGGGGCCAGAACCTTGTCGCCGTGGCTCATCCAGACTCTGGAGGGGCTTTTCGCGTCCAGACCGTCCCAGAGCGGACAGGGGGCGCTGAGGGTCAGTTCCGCCGGGCCGTATTCCCGCGTCAGGGACTGGGCCAGTCGGCCGCCCATGTTCTGGGCCAGAAGCTGCATGCCGTAACAGATGCCCAGCACCGGCACGCCCAGCTCCAGAAAACCGGGGTCCAGGGCCGGGGCGTCGGCCTCGCCCACGCTGGCCGGGCCGCCGGAGAGAATCAGGGCCGAGGGATGCATGTCCGCCACCTGCGCGGCCGTGGTCACGCAGGAATGGATTTCGGAATACACCCCGGCCTCGCGCACGCGGCGGGCGATGAGCTGAGTGACCTGGGAGCCGTAGTCGATGATAATGACTTTGCTGTGCGGCATGTTTCATCCTCTCCCGTGCGGGCTAGTTCTCAATACGGTAGTTGGGCGCTTCTTTGGTGATGACCACGTCGTGCACATGGCTTTCGCGCAGGCCGGCGGCGGAAATCTCGCAGAAGGTGGTGTTCTCGAAGAGGTCGCCCAGGGTTTTCGCCCCCACGTAGCCCATGCCCGAGCGCAGGCCCCCCATGAGCTGGTATACGGCTTCCATAACCGGCCCCCGGTAGGGCACGCGGCCCACAATGCCTTCGGGCACCAGTTTTTTGCTGCGTTCCTGGAAGTAGCGGTCCGAGCTGCCTTCCTTCATGGCGTCGATGGAACCCATGCCGCGGTAAATCTTGTAGGTGCGGCCCTGGTAGAGAATGGTTTCGCCCGGGCTTTCCTCGGTGCCGGCGAAGAGGGAGCCGATCATCACCGAATGCGCGCCCACCACCAGGGCCTTGACGATGTCGCCGGAGAATTTAATGCCGCCGTCGGCCACGCAGCAGCGGTCCATCTCGCGCGCGGCGCGGCTGCCGTCCATGACCGCCGTGACCTGGGGCACGCCCACGCCGGCCACGATGCGGGTGGTGCAGATGGAACCGGGCCCGATGCCCACTTTCACGCTGTCGGCTCCGGCCTCCAGAATGGCGCGCGCGCCTTCATAGGTAGCCACATTGCCCGCGATGAGCTGACAGTTGGGAAAGCTCGTCTTGACGGCGCGGATGGCGTTGAGCACGTTGACGGAATGGCCGTGGGCCGAATCCAGCACCAGCACGTCCGCCCCGGCCTCCAGCAACTGTTCGGCCCTGGCTTCGGAATCCTTGCCGATGCCGATGGCCGCGCCCACGCGCAGGCGGCCGTTGGCGTCCTTGCAGGCGTTGGGGTATTTCTGGACCTTGTCGATGTCCTTCATGGTGATCAGACCGCGCAGGCGCTTGTTTTCGTCCACTACCAGAAGTTTTTCGATGCGGTGCTCGTGCAGGTGCCGCTTGGCCTCGGCCAGGGAGGTGCCCATGGGCACGGTGATCAATTTGTCGCTGGTCATCACGTCGGCCACGCGCACGGCCTGGGCGTCTTCCACGAAGCGCACGTCACGGTTGGTCAGAATGCCCACCAGACATTCGCCGTCCACCACCGGCAGACCCGAAACGCGGAAATCGGACATCAGGTCCAGGGCTTCCTGCACGGAGTTACGCGGAGAAATGGTCACCGGGTCCAGAATCATGCCGCTTTCGCTCTTCTTGACCCGCTCCACTTCCAGACGCTGGCGTTCCACGGGCATGTTTTTGTGGATAATGCCGATGCCGCCCATCCGGGCCATGGAAATGGCCATGGCCGATTCCGTCACGGTGTCCATGGCGGCGGAGAGCAGGGGAATGCGCAGGGGAATGGAGGGCGTGAGCCAAGTGGTGATGTCGACGGCGTCAGGGGTTACTTCGGAATAACCGGGAATCAGCAGAATGTCGTCAAAGGTCAGCGCCTTGCCGCGATTGGTGAACATGACTTCCTCGTAATGGGCTAAAATAATTGTATAAACTTTAGCAAATTATCTTATCCCCTTGTGGGGAGGCTGTCAATGCGGGCCGCGCTGTGAAGCTGGCGCGTTCTGTTCGCGATTTGCCCTTGCGCAAATATGTTCAAGCGCCTTTTGACTCTGGAAGAAAAAAGGTCGTTATCAACTGCCGCAAAGGCCTCAACAGAGAATATGCGGTATGCGGCTTCGTTATATCAAAGGAACGGCGGGCGGCGATACGCCATAGCCATGATGCGGGCGACCGGCCCGCCGTCAGGCAGTCTGGGCGGCCTTGCCGGGTTGCCGGGGAACATGGCGAAGGAAATATGGCGGGCAAAAAAACAGGATGCCGCCTCGTTTCCCGCCCGGTAAGGGGCAAAGAATCCGGGGAGGGACGTGCGCGCCTCCCTGGATTTTTCGAATTGACGGCATCGTGCCCGCCAGCTTTCTTTCTCATGAACGCGCGAAATTTTTGGTCTTTCAGCGCACCGGCGTGTAATCAATGCAGGCAACCTCATCCGTAGCTTCCAGTTTGAAGATCACAGGACGCAGGCCGTCGTTGCAGCTGCAAATGGCCACGCCGGGGGTTCTGATCCAGTCGCCGTAATAAAACACGCCCTTGCCCGCGCCGTGCGCCAGGGCGAAGGCATATTGGTAGACGGCTTTCCAGGCCTCGTCGCAGAAGCCTTCCGGCTTGGCGTAGTCGGCGTAAAAAACCTGGCCTTCCTTCAGCATGGGGCAGGCGTCAAGGCCTTCCGCGCCGTACAGGGCAGCCAGTTCCGCGTCAAAAGTAGTCTTCAGGACGGTGATTTTCACTTTATTCATGGCACCTCCCGCGCGGCTGTCGTAAAGGCAATTTTTCCAAAACTAGACGCGGGGTTTCCGCCTGTCAATGTCGCGCCCGGCGACTTGACGACACGGCGCAAACAGCCTATGAATCTCCACTTCGCCCGCCTGTTGCGGCGCGATAACAGACGCTTTGTGGCCGCCGCTCCGTGCAGGGGCAGGGCGGCGGATGCGGGGTCTTCATGTTCGAGAGCCTTTCCGACAGACTTTCCGGCGTATTCCGCTCTTTCGGCGGGCGCGGCCAGCTCACCGAGGAAAACGTGCAGGCCGGTCTGCGCGAAGTGCGGCTGGCGCTCCTGGAAGCGGACGTTAACTTCAAGGTCGTCAAAGACTTTGTGGAAAGCGTGCGCGAAAAGTGCCTGGGGCAGGAAACGCTCAAAGGCGTGAGCCCGGCTCAGCAGGTGGTCAAAATCGTCCACGACGAACTGGTTTCCCTGCTGGGCGGCGAAACCACCGGTTTGAATCTCCAGGGGCGTGAACCGGCGGTGATCATGCTGGTGGGCCTTCAGGGTTCGGGCAAGACCACCTCGGCGGGCAAGATCGCCAATCTGCTGCGCAGGCAGAAGATGCGCCCCTACCTGGTCCCGGCGGACGTCTACCGTCCGGCGGCCATTGACCAGCTCACGGTGCTGGCCAGGCAGCTCGACATGCCCTGCTTCCCCTCCACCACGGAGATGAAGCCTGTGGATATCGCCACGGCGGCGCTGGACAAAGCCCGTGAGGAGCAGGCCACCGTGCTGCTGCTGGACACGGCGGGCCGCCTGCACGTGGACGAGCCGCTGATGGAGGAGCTTTCGGCCCTTAAAGCGGCGGTGCAGCCGCAGGAAATTTTATTCGTGGCCGACGCCATGACCGGCCAGGACGCCGTGACCGTGGCCGAAGCCTTCAACGAGCGCCTGGGTCTGACCGGCGTGGTGCTGACAAAAATGGACGGCGACGCGCGCGGCGGTGCGGCTCTCTCCATCCGTTCGGTCACCGGCGCGCCCGTCAAATTCGTGGGCGTGGGCGAAAAACTGTCGGAGATGGAGGTCTTCCATCCCGACCGTATCGCCGGGCGCATTCTCGGCATGGGCGACGTGCTCACCCTGGTGGAAAAGGCCCAATCCACCATCAACGCCGAGGAAGCCGAAGAGCTGGCCCGCAAGATGCAGAAGGCCAGCTTTGATCTGGAAGATTTCCGCACCCAGATGCGGCGCATCAAAAAGCTGGGCTCGCTGGACAGCATTCTGAAGATGATTCCGGGCCTGGGCGGCCTGCGCGAAAAGCTGGCCGAGGCCAGCGGCGCCATGCCGGAAAAGGAACTGGCGCGCACCGAGGCTATTATCAATTCCATGACCATGCGGGAGCGGCGCAATCCGGACATTCTCAACGGCAGCCGCCGCGCGCGCATCGCCAAAGGCGCGGGCGTGACCGTGGCCCAGGTCAATCAGACGGTGCGCCAGTTCGAGCAGATGCGTCAGATGATGAAAGGCATGATGGGCGGCAAGGGCGGCCGTCCCGCCATGCCCAGAATACCGCGCGGCATGCCGCCGGGCATGATGCCTCCGGGTATGGGCATGCCCGGCATGGGCGGATTCCCGGGAATGCCCGGTATGGACAGCATGGAATTGCCGGGCGGACGGCCCTCGGGCGGCAAGTCCGCCGCCGCCAAAAAGCGGAAAAAGAAAGAACGCCAGAAACGTAAAAAGAAGTAAACGCCTCGCGTATGCGTTTCCGAAAATGCTGTTTCCCTCTTGCCCTTTTACGGGCGCGAAGCTAACATAAAACCAAAGGGAGTTGGACTCATGGCTGTGAAGTTGAAATTGACCCGTCTCGGCAGCAAAAAGCACCCCTTCTACCGGGTGGTGGCCGCCAATGACGAAACCCGCCGCGACGGACGTCCGCTGGAATTGCTGGGTTACTACAACCCCATGACTGATCCGGCGGAAGTGAAGCTCAATGCGGATAAAATTAAGGAATGGCTCGCGCGCGGCGCCGAACCCACGGAAACCGTGCGCGCGCTGATCAAGGCGCATCTGTCGTAAAACACGTCTGGTGCGGAAAGGCGGGGAGCCGCCTGCCGCGAAGACGCTGCCGTCGCGGGATCAGCCCGGCGAACGGCGCGGCCCGGCCGCTGGAGGAACTGGCGCGTGCTTGTGATGTACGCGCTCTTCCCATTGACGGGTCTTTCCGACGCATGCGCGGGAACGGATGAAGCAAGCACGCGCCCCCGCACCGGGAAAGCGCCGCCGCCCGGTGAAAGACGGGCAGGGCGGCGGGACGCCGGTTGTTCCGAAGGTTGCGCGTTATTCAACCTTTGCCCGCGTTGTCCGCGGGTACAAGGCGCCTTTGGGAGGTACGCGATGAAGACCCTGATCGAGTATATAGCCAAGTCCCTGGTGGATCATCCCGAAGAGGTGCAAGTCAGCGAAGTGGAAGGCGAGCAGACGACGGTGCTTGAGCTCAAGGTCTCTAAGGAGGATCTGGGCAAGGTCATCGGCAAGCAGGGACGCACGGCCCGCGCCATGCGCACCATTCTGAGCGCCGCATCCACCAAGTCCAAGAAGCGTACTGTTCTGGAAATTCTGGAGTAGCGCCGGCTGATTCCATGGCGGGCACGATGATTCATATGGGCACGCTGGCGCGGCCCCACGGCATCAAAGGGGAGATCTGCATCGACTGGCATGCGGACTCCCCCTTGCTTTTGGACGTGCCGCTCTGGCTGCAGGCCGGGAACGGAGCGCCCCGCCGCGTTCGCGCGATGGCCTGCCGCTGGCACAAGGGCCGTCCCCTGCTTCTGCTGGAAGGTGTGGCGGATCGCACGGCGGCCGAGGCCCTGCGGGGCTGCAAGCTCCTGGTGCCGCGCGAAAGCCTGCCCGAGCCGGAAGAGGACGAAGCCTATGTGGAAGACCTGCTGGGCTGCGACGTGCTGCTGCCCGACGGCCGCCGCCTGGGTCGCCTCGACCATGTGGAATATCCCGCGGATCAGGAAATCTGGGTCATTGCCGCGCAGGATGAGCGGGAAATCCTTTTTCCGGCCCAGCCTTGCTTCATTGTGGGCTTTGACCTGGACGCCCCGTCGGTGACTATTGATCCGCCCGAAGGCCTGTTGGAAATTTACCTTAGCTGATCTCACCATCCCGTTGCCGCCTTTTTTCCGGCATTCAAGATTTTTGTTCGCCGGCAAGAAAGGCAAACGGCCCGGCGCGGCGCATAGCCGCCTATGTAACCAAGCCGGGCCGTGCGGCCTGACGCCGCCAGCGGCAAAAAGGCTTGGATGCCGTTATGCCGGAATTGCCGGAAGTTGAAACCGTAGCCCGTACCCTCCGTCCCCAGGTGCAAGAGTGCGTGCTGAGCGGCGCGGAAGTCCTGCGGGCGAGCAGCCTACACCCCTTGAGCCTGCCCCTGGCCGCCCTGACGGGCCGCCGCATCGCGGACGTGGGCCGCAGGGGCAAATTGCTGCTGCTGCATCTGGCCCCGCCGGACGGCGCGCCGGAGAGCGGACCCGCCCCGGACATGCTGGCCGTGCATCTGCGCATGACCGGCCGCCTGATGACCTGGCCGCGGAGCACGCCGCCCGGCCCCCACACCCGTTGCATTTTTGATCTGCGCGCCCCGGACGGCGACGCCCGCCGTCTCTTTTTTGACGATACGCGGGCCTTCGGCCTGGTGCTGGCGGCCACGCCGGAGATCCGGCAGGCCTGGGATTTCTGGCGGGAGCTGGGGCCGGAACCGCTGGAAATCGGCGCGCGGGCGTTTGCGGCGCTGCTCAAGGGGCGGGGCGCGGCGCTCAAGGCCGTGCTGTTGGATCAGAAGGTCATTGCCGGCATCGGCAATATCTACGCTGACGAGTCGCTCTTTCAGGCGGGTCTGGACCCGCGCCGCAAGGCCGCCGGGCTCAGCCCGGCCCAGAGCCGTTGCCTGCTGGCGGCCCTTCAGGACGTGCTGCGGCGTTCCATCGCCCAGTGCGGCAGCTCCATCCGCGATTACCGCGACGCCAACGGCGATGTGGGCGCGTTCCAGAACAGTTTCGCGGTCTATGGCCGGGGCGGCGCGGCCTGTGTCCGTTGCGGCCGCCCCCTGGAAAAAATCCGCGTGGCGGGCCGGGCTACGGTGTTCTGCCCGCACTGCCAGAAGTAGCCGCGCCCGGCAACCGCCCGTCATCCTTCGTCCGCAGGCCCGAGAGCTCAGTTCCGGGCCTGCTCCTGCTCTGCCTGCCGGGCGAGGGCTGCGCCCAGTTCACGGGCTTTTTGACAGTCCAGCGGAAACTGCTCTTTTCTGCGCCGGGCCTTTTCCTCTTCGGAAAAGCATTCGACCTTGTATTTGCTGTAGTCGCTGAACTGGTACGTATCGTAGACATAGAGCACGCCGGGCCTGGAAAAGAGTCGTTCCATAAATGATTCCGTGGTGCGCAGCTTTTCCGGATAGCTCTGCTCCAGCATGAATTCACGCGTCACGTTCATGGTATAGATAAAGGCCGTGGCTATCTTTTGGGGCGCCAGCGAGGAATACTGCTTGTCATAGGCAAGGCAGGGAAACATGAAGCGTTCCAGAAAAGAGCGCATCATGCCGGTGACGCTGTGGAAATAGACGGGCGAGCCGAAAATGATGCCGTCCGCTTCGGCAAGCTTTTCCAGAACGGGGGCCAGTTCGTCGCGCACGGCGCATTTGCCGTAGGACGCGCCGCCCGTCCGCTTGCATTCAAAACAGCTCATGCAGCCCTTGTAGCGGTAGTCATAGAGGTGCAGCATCTCGGTACGGCAGTGCGCCCCACCGGCCTCGGCCGCGCCGTCCAGCGCGTGCTGAAGCACGGTGGCGGTATTCCATTTTTTCCTGGGGCTGCCGTTGACGGCGTAGATATGCATGATTTTCTCCTTGCTGTATCTGTTGAAGATGTATGAAATATTCCGGAACAGGCGAAAAAAGACAAGTACGCAGTTTTTTCTTACCTGAACCGAGAGCGACAGGCCGCCATGCGAAATGGCGCGGAAGGAGGCGCGGTGGAGCGAAGGCATGAATCCGGCTATGATACGACATTGCCGACGGACAATATTTATGAAGTGCCCTGTCCCATCCTGCGCGCCCTGGAGATCATCGGCGGCAAGTGGAAACTGCCGCTGCTCTGGCATCTGGCTGACGGCGCGGCGCGCTTCAACGCCCTGCAGCGCACGGTGACGGGCATTACCCATATGATGCTGAGCAAATGCCTCAAGGAGCTGGAACGGGACGGCCTTGTCAGCCGGACCGATCGCGGCGGCAAAATCCGGCATGTGGAATACGCCCTGACGGAGCGGGGCAGGCTTTTGCTCCCGGCTCTGCGGGAATTGTACCGCTGGGGAGAGGCGCATGCGGCGCGGGACGGCGGGCGGGGGATGCCGGTCAGTGTTGAGGCCGGACCGTCTGCACGCGCAACGGCCCGTTTTGCGGCCAGGTCACGCTGATCTGGCCGGATTCGCCGGTGTGCAGCAGGGGGATGTCGTTTTTGTCCAGCCAGGCCCGCAGGTGGGGTCCGGGATAGTTGTAGCGGTTTTGAAAACCACAGGAAACCAGCACCAACTCCGGTTGCACGGCCCTGTAAAAGGCGGCCAGAAAGCTGCGGTCCGAACCGTGGTGCGGGGCTACCAGCACCTGGGCGCGCAGGTCGCGGCCCGAGGCCAGCAGACGGCGCAGGCTGCGGCGTTCGGCGTCGCCGCTGAACAGCGCCAGACCCTGCCCGTGGCGGGTCAGCCGCAGGATCAGGGAGGCTTCGTTGCCGTTCCGGACGGTCTCCGCCGCGACGGCGCGCGGCGGATGCAGCACTTCCAGACGCAGGCCCAAAGCCGGATCACCCACAATCAGCACATCGCCTTCGGCCAGAACTGTGCTCATTGCCGCGCGCCGCGCTTCCCGCCACTGCTTCCCGCGCCATCCGGCGGCCTCGCGTCCGTTGTGGAACAGGGCGCGCACCTGAAAGCCGTCCAGCAGATGGAACAGGCCGCCCAGATGGTCCAGATCCGGATGGCTGTTGATCACGGCGGCCAACCGGGGCGCATCGTTGTAGGCCAGCGTCGGCCCCACCAGAGCCTTGCCGGGATCAAAACGCGGCGAGGCGCTTCCCCCGCCGTCCAGTACCATGCGCAGATGGCCGGGAGCGCGCAGAGCCAGAGCCTGACCCTGGCCCACATCCAGCACGTCCAGCCGCGTTTCGTCTGAAAATCGTTGCTCCAGGCGCAGCAGCGGGCCCACGCAGAGCAGGCCCAGCCCGGCCAGAAGAAGGCGGCGACCTGTTTGCGCTGCGGCGGCGCTGATTTCCCCCCCGTCCCGCCGATCCTGTCCGTTCCGGCGGGTCAGACAGGCCAAGCCCGCCGCCAGAGCGGCGAACGCGGGCAGGGCTGTCCAGTGCGGTCGCAGCATCACGGGATTGTGCAACAGGCCCAGAGCATGAAGGCGCTCCAGCCCGTCCAGCAGCCATTGGCAGGGCAGGGCCGCCAGATCCAGCGTCAGCCGCGCGGCCCCGTCCAGTCCGGCGCCCGCCAGCAGCAGGCCCAGAACCGCGCCGGGCAGTACCACCAGGTCGGCCACGGGCAGCCAGAGCACGTTGAGCGGAAACCAAAAACCCGCATTGCCGAAGAGCAGAAGATTCAGCGGCAGCAGGGCTGCCTGGATCAGCAGTGAAATCAGCAGGATGCGCAGCGGCCAGCGGACAAGCCGGAGCAGGGATTGCCGTCGGGAGTTCCGGGCCGCGTGCGGCGGGGCTATCCGGCGCAGCCAGGGCAGGGCGAGGCCGATGACCGCCACGCAGAGGGCGGAGAGTTGCAGGCCCGTATCTAGCACGCTCAGGGGCGCGGCCAGACAGATGCAGAGCAGGGCCGCGCAGAGGACGTCCAGGGTGGTGCGCGCCCGGCCCCGCGCCAGCCAGAAGGCCAGTACGAAAAGCATGCACACGGCCCGCAGCAGGGAGGCCGGGGCGTTGCCCAGCCAGAGGTAGGCCAGGGCGGGCGGGCAGGCCGCCGCCAGGGCCAGGATCACGCGCGGCCGGGCGAGATAGAGGGACGGACGCAGGCGGGCCGCGGCCAGTACGCAGAGCAGACCCAGCAGACCGGCCACGGCCAGATGCTGGCCCGAGAGCGCGAGGCTGTGCGCCAGCGTGGCGGCGGCAAAATTGTCCAGGGTTTGCTGATTTAGGTACTGCCGGTCCCCGAACAGCAGAGCCAGGAGAATGGTCTTGCTCTGGGACAGGCCCGGAAGGGCGGGGTCAGAAGTCGTGACCTGGCCTTGGGGAAGCAGTGCAGCCAGAAAAGCCGCGCGCAGTTCTTCGCGCCAGCGGGCTGATACTGTGCCCTGGCCGGAAATTTCCGGGTCGCCGCGTCCGCCCTGGCTCCAGAGCCGCCAGCGCACGTCCCGCGCGGCCCACCAGATTTCCCAGTCAGCCAGCCCCGCGTTGGCGAAGCCGTGTACCGGGCGCGGGCGGCGGCTCAGGCAGACCGTCTGTCCGGCCAGAGGGCGAAAGAGCGGCTCTTCCCAGGTCCAGGTCACCAGGCCCGGCAGGGCTTGCGCCGCATCCGCGCCCTGCGGCCGCACGTCGGCCAGCAGCAGGCGCAGGCGCTGGTCCGGCAGACCCTGCACGTCCCGCACCCGGCCGCAGAGCCGTGGCGGGGCCGTGCCCGTATTTGTGCCCTCATCCATTTCTGTCCAGGCGGGCGGCGTGCCGCTTGCAAGACCGGGCGGCGCGAGCTGCCACAGGGCCACGCCCAGACCGGCCAGAACCAGCGCCCCGGCCAGGGCAAGACGGGCGACGCGCCAGAGGCGCTTGTCCGCCAGGGCCAGCAGCAGGGCGCAGCAAAGGGCGGGCCAAAGCCAGACCGCCGCCGCCACGCCCGCGATCCAGAAGCCGAGATAGACTTGCCAGAGCAGGGGCGCTTGCAGGGGCGGGTGGCGCATGGCGGATTTCAGTATTCAGGAAAGGAGAGTGAAAAACCAACGCCATAGGATTTTTGTCCGCTGACAAGGCAGGCACGCGGTGCGGCGCGTGGAGCGTAGCCGCCTACGTGACCAAGCCGCGCCGCGCGGCCTAACGCCGTCAGTGGGCAAAAGGGCATGGCGTTCAAGCGAGTTCGCGGGCCAGATCCCGCTCCTCCGCCCGCCTCTTGAGCGTATCGCGGTGGTCGTGCAGCTTCTTGCCCCGGCCCAGGGCGATTTCCAGCTTGACCTTGCCCCGCTTGAGGTAGACGCGCACCGGCACCACGGTCAGACCCTTCTGGGCCACCAGCCCGGCCAGTTTGGCGATCTCGCGGGTGTGCAGCAGCAGGCGGCGCGCCCGGTCCGGCTCTTGCGGGGCGTAGCCCGCGTTGGCGTAAGGGGCCACGTGCAGTGAGAGCAGCCAGGCTTCGCCGTGTTTGAACTCAACGTAGCTGTCGATGAAGTTCACCTTACCGGCGCGGATGCTTTTGACTTCCGGGCCGGTCAGAGAGATGCCGGCTTCCAGAAATTCGGAGAGCTCGTAGAGATGGCGGGCCTTTTTGTTGACGGCAATGGTGGAGGGCGGTGTTTTCTGGCTCATGGCTGACTGTGGCTCGAAAGGCTTGTGGTGTGGAAGGCCAGCTCCGTACCCAGGGACTGGTGGAGCTTTTCACGCACCATACGCTGGGAGGCCATGACGTCGGTGCTCATCAGAACGCTGTGGGCCAGATCCATGCAGGTTTCGGCATCGAGCTGGCGGATCATATGTTTCATTCCCGGCACGAAACGCGGCGCGGCGGACACGGCGTCCACACCCATGCCCAGCAGCAGGGCCAGGCCGCAGGGGTCCGAGGCCAGTTCGCCGCAGACCGAAACGCCGATGCCCTCGCGGTGGGCCGCGTCAATGACCCGCTTGAGCGAGCGCACCACCGCCGGATGCAGCGGTTCGTGCAGATAGCCCACATGGCGATTGTTGCGGTCAATGGCCATCAGGTAATGGATCAGGTCGTTGGTGCCGATGCTGAAAAAGTCGCACTCGCGGGCCAGGGCGTCGCACACCATCACGGCGGCCGGGGTTTCCACCATGATGCCCAGCGGCAGGTCCGGCGCGTGGGGAAGGTTCTGGGCCTGCAATTCCTGGCGCAGTTCCTGCAAAATGCGGCGCACGCCCTGCACTTCGGCCAGACCGGAAATCATGGGCAGCAGCAGCGCCAGATTGCCCGCCACCCCGGCCCGCAGCAGCGCCCGCAACTGAGTGCGGAAAATGCCCTGATGGCGTAGGCTGAAGCGGATGCCCCGCAGGCCCAGAGCCGGATTGGGTTCCTTGAGCGCGGCCTGGGCGCGCAGCATCTTGTCCGCGCCCGCGTCCAGCGTGCGGAAGACCACCCGGCCCGGTCCGGCCTTGGCCGCCACGGCGGCGTATTCCCTGAACAGTTCTTCTTCGGTGGGCAGATCGCCTTTGAGATAGGCGAACTCCGTGCGGTACAGGCCCACGCCGTCGGCTCCGCATTCGGGCAGGGCGTCCAGCTCTTCCAGACTTTCCAGGTTGGCCTGCACGGCCACACGCACGCCGTCGCACATCTCGGCGGGCCAGTGCGCCGTGCGTCGGGTATGATTTTCCCAGGCGTTGAATTCATCGCGGCGGGCCGTATAGCGGGCCAGATCGCTTTCGTCCGGGCCGAAAAGCACGCAGCCGCCCAGACCGTCCAGAATGATGCGTTCGTCCTCGCGGGCCGTGTTCAGCAGGCCGGTCACGCCCACCAGAGCCGGAATGTGCAGGCCGCGCGACAGAATGGCCGTGTGCGAGGTGGGACCGCCCTCGGCGGTCAGAATCCCCAGCACGCCTTCCAGGTTGAGTTCCATGACGTCGGCGGGCGAGAGGTCTTCGGCCACCAGCACGCTGGGACCGGAAACGGCGTTGTCGTGCTGCGCGCCGGCCAGGCATTCGCGCAGGCGCAGGCCCACGGCCCGGATGTCCTGGGCGCGGTCGCGCAGATAGGGGTCGTCCATGCCCCGGAACAGGGCGCAGAGTTCTTCCACGGTATGGTTCAGGGCCCAGGAAGCGCAGATTTTTTTGTGCTCGATGCGCGCCAGGGCGGCGTCCAGCAGCTTGGGGTCGCGGGCCAGTTCCATCTGGGCCGCGATGACATCGCGGTATTCGGCCAGATCCTCGGGCACGTTGCGCATGGTTTTTTCCAGGGCCGCGCGCACGCTGGCCGCCGCGGCGCGCAGGGCGTTCCGCTCCGTCTCGACCTCGTCCGGGCCGATGCGGCGTTCTTCGCTCATGCGCATGTCGTGCATGAAGCGGATGGAGCCGATGCCTATGCCGGGGGAAACCGGCGTGCCGAATAAAACCGCGCGGGCCATATCATTCCTGTAACGTGGTTAAAAAACGGGCCAGACCGTGGAGGGCCTCGCGGGCGTCGTCGCCCTTGGCCAGCAGGGTCAGTTCCGCATTGGACGGCGGGGCCAGGGAAAGAATGTCCAGCATGCTTTTGGCGTCGACCTCGCCCGTTTCGCCGATGAGCTGGATGTCGGCCGCATAGCGCTGCGCCTCCTGAGCCAGGCGGGCCGCGGGCCGGGCATGCAGGCCGCCGCGCAGATTGAGCGTAAGCCGCAGGGCAAGCCCGCGCGGGGTTTCTTCAATGACGTCTTCCATGCGTATCCTTGTCTCCCGTCGCTCCGGCGGAGGGGGCGCAAGCGCCGCTTCCCGGCCGGGCGGCATTATCTTACATGCCGATGAGCCCCGCGTCCATGAGAATGAGCGCGCCCAGCACGAGCGCCCAGAGCAGAATGCGCGGCAAATGCATCCGCCCCACGAGCCAGGACGCGCCCAGCACGGCGGCGACGGCCAGTCCGTAAAGCAGCCAGGGGAAGGGGGTCAGATGCCTGAGAGGCAGTTGCCAGACCACCAGAGCCACCATGACCGCGTTGAGGATCTTGATGCGGTCCACCCAGTTGATGAGGTCCAGGCGCTTGAGGCGCAGCAGCACGGGCATGCCGTGGCGCAGACCCGCGAAAAAGGTCAGAATGCGAAAGAGCAGGAGCAGCGCCAGAAACAAAACGGCCAGAGCCGCCGTAAGGCCGATTTGTCCGGCCAGCAGCAGGCAGACGCTGACCAGCGCCCAGAGCGGCAGAAGCGTGCCGCTGAAAAAGGAGTCCCCCAGGGCGGAAAGAGTGGTGGCCAGCGTTTCGCGCACCACGCCCACCGAGGCTTCCGGCAGAGTGCCTCTGGCGATCTGTGTTTCCAGGGAAAGGACGATGCCCACATAGAGCGGGACCATGAAGACATGGGTATTGCTGTGCCCGCTGTAGCGGGCGAAGGCGCGCGCCCTGTCCGCGCTTTCCGGATAGAGATAACGGAAGGCCGGGGCCAGCACGAAGGCGAGTCCGATCTGCTGCATGCCTCTGGCGGTGACGGCCGCGTTGATGCAGCAGGTGCGCGCAAGGCAGTTGAGAGCGACGCAACAGGGAAGCATGGCAGCCCTTTGCTGTTGTTAGAGCGTTTCAATATGAAACGCTCCAGAGCGAATTAACTTTAAGAATGTACATTCTTAAAGTTTAAGACTCCCACTTCGGCGCTTAACAGCGCAAATGAATTGCGCTTACGCCCTCGTGCCGGACGGCTGCTCTCGCAGCCGTCAGAGCAATTTCAAAATTAAATTACTCTAGGTTGCTTTCACCGCCGGGATCAGGGCGTACAGTTCCTTGCCGCTCCAGCCGCGCACGGCGCTCTGGACCCGGCGGGCCACCTCGCGCGGCTTGCCGCCTTGGGCCAGCTCCGCGCGCAACAGATTTTCCACCTCGTCGCGGGGTGTGCGTTCGGTCACCTCAGGCGGGCCGATCAGCACCGTGATCTCTCCGAGCAGCTCATCGGGCAGACTTGCACTGTCTTCGAGCCGGATAAGTATAAATTCCTCATGGGTTTTGGTCAATTCACGGCAGACGGCCAGATCGCGCGGCCCCAGAATGCGGGCCGCCAGAGCCAGACTTTCCTTGAGGCGGTCCTTGCGCTCGAAAAAAATCAGGGAGCCGGGCACATGGGCGAAAGACTCCAGCAGGGCTTCGCGTCCGGCCGTGTCGCGCGGCAGAAAGCCCAGAAAGGTGTGCGGCAGGGGCGCGATGCCGGCGGCGGACAGGGCGGCCGCCGGGGCGGACGGGCCGGGCGCCGGAGAAACCGGCAGGCCCTCCTTGCGGCAGGCCCGCACCAGGCGGTAGCCGGGGTCGGCCAGCAGGGGGGTGCCCGCGTCGGAAATCAGGGCCAGGTCGCGGCCCTCACGCAGCAGGCGCAGCACTTCTTCCTGGCGTTCGGCTTCATTGTGGTCGTAAAAACTGAGAAAACGGCGGCCCTGGAGGTTGCGGATGCCGCAGAGACGGCAGAGCTGGAGCGCGCGGCGGGTGTCCTCGGCCAGGATCAGGTCCGCGTTTTCCAGAATTTCGCGCGCCCGGGGCGAAAGGTCACCAGGGTTGCCAAGAGGCGTGGCCACTATCCAGAGCCGGGGAGAAGTCAAAGGCATGGGGGTAATGCTCCGCGCTGAAGGTGTCGCCGTGGCGCAAGAGGCAGACCACGTCAAAACGGCAGGGGCTTTGCCAGGCGTCGTGCGCCGCCAGCCAGGCCTGCGCCGCGCGCGTGAGAACGCGTTGCTTGCCCGGGGTTACGGCCGCCGCCGGGCCGCCGTACCCGTCCGACCGCCGGGTTTTGACCTCAACGAAAACCAGCTCCTCGCCGTCGCGGCAGACCATGTCCAGTTCCAGGCGGCCCTGCCGCCAGTTGCGGTCCAGCAGCGTAAAGCCCGCGCGCTGCAGCAGCGCGGCGGCGGCCTCCTCACCGGCCCGTCCCAGCAGGATGTGGGCCGCCTTTTCGCTTTGGCCGCTGTGCGGCGCGGCACGTTGCGCGGAGCGCCGGAAAAACGGCAGCTTCAGCACAGACTGCCCTGGCGCGGCGCGGCGGATGCGGGCAGCACGCCCCGGAATGTCAGGCGGTGCTGCGGGCAGGGGCCCAGACGGCGCAGGGCCTCGTAATGGGTTCTGGTGCCGTAGCCCTTGTGCACTTCCAGGCCATAGCCGGGCCAACGTCGGGCCAGATGCAGCATAAGCCGGTCCCGGAAGGTTTTGGCCAGGATGGAGGCGGCGGAAATGGCGTCTTCACTTTTGTCTCCGCCCACAATGGCCCGCTGGGGCGGCAGGGCCACCGTGTGCCTTGCCCGCCAGAGCGGGGCGAGTACGGCCTCGGGCAGGGTTTTGTTGCCGTCGATGAGCAGGCGGTCCGGCGTGACGCCCAGAACGCCCACGGCGCGGCTCATGGCTTCGAAGGTGGCTTGCAGAATATTGATGCGCTCAATGCGCCGGGGCCAGACCACGCCCAGACCCCAGGCCACGGCGCAGGCCTTGATGCGCGGGGCCAGAAGCTCGCGCGCTTTGACGCTCAGGGCTTTGGAATCCGTGAGGCCGGGCAGATCATAGACAGCGGGAAGAATGACGGCGGCGGCCACCACCGGCCCGGCCAGGCAACCGCGCCCGGCTTCGTCAATACCCGCGCAGTATCTGGATGGCCGTCCCGGCGGGGCGGCATCCGGACCAAACAGACTGGCCTGTGCGGGATGTTTCTTCACACGTGCCTCGGTTTCAACGGCGGCCATCCGGACGCCGACAAAAAACCACGCTTTAGCCGACAGACCGGAAATATATTACGGTCTGTCGGCTAAAGCGAACGATTGTGTAAGCGTCACGCAGCCCGCGCAGTCGCGGGGACGGGTGACGCCGGCGGCGGCAAAAGGCGCGCAGCCCGATCAGAAGCGGCCGCGCGGCTTGATACGGGCCGCTTTGCCCTTGAGGGCGCGCAGATAGTAGAGGCGGCTGCGGCGCACGCGGCCCTGAGTGATCAGTTCCACATGGTCGATGAAGGGCGAGTTGATCGGGAAGATGCGTTCCACGCCCACGCCGTCGGAAACCTTGCGCACCGTGAAGCTGGCATTGGTGGTGCCGCGCTTGATGCGGATCACATTGCCCTGGAAGACCTGGATGCGTTCTTTTTCGCCTTCCACAATGCGCAGATGCACTTTGACCGTGTCGCCGGAGCGAAACGCGGGCATATCCATGCGCATGTTTTCCTGTTCGATTTTCCTGATGATGTCCATCGTAAACTCCTTGCAAACCCGTGGGCGGATTGTTGCGTCGTTGCGAAACGGCCCGCTGTGTGCGGCCCGCGGTTTTCAGCAGTAGTCGCCTAAAATTCTGTCGGCCAGGATGGCGGCCGCGCTGCGCACCGAAAGATGGTTGTACCCCAAAAAACGCAGGGGGCGCAGCTGCCCCTCGCAGTGTTCCAGCACTTCCGGCGCCAGCCCCTGGGCCGTGCCCAGACAAAGCAGCACCGGGCCGTCCCGGCACCAGTCACGCACCTGAGCGGGCGTCAGCGGCGCGGGAGCGCGCTTGTGCGCGGGCCAGACGGCGGAACTGGCCACCAGTCTGGGCTTTGCGCCGGCATGCGCGCCCAACCGCGCCACGGCTTCATCCAGCGAGGCCGCCGGACGGACCAGCTCCAGGGCTCTGGCTCTGTCCGGATTACCCTTGCCGCCGGGGCCGCAGGTCCAGTGCCGCAAAATATCCTCAAGCACCCGCAACTGATCCTCCAGCGGCGTCACCGCATAGAAGGGTCCCATCCCATAGCTGCGGGAAATTCGGGCTATATCGTGAATGTCCAGATTTGTCAAAGAGGAAGCCCCGGAATTTTTTTCTCCAAGCAAAACCGGATAGTGTACAAGGCAGAAAGAAAGGTTGCGGCCCGGCCTCTCGCGCGGCAGGGCGGCCAGGGTCCGGGCGTCCTCGCGGTCCAGGGGGGCTGTGTCCAGCAAGTCGGGCCGCGCGGCCAGGGTGGCCGCCAGGGACGCCGCGCGCCGCCATGCCGCGATGCGGCCGTGATCCCCGCTGAGCAATACCTCGGGCACAGGCAGCCCTTCCAGTTTTTCTGGCCGGGTGTAGTGCGGGTATTCCAGCAGGCCGTGGGAAAAACTTTCTTCCTCGCCGGATTCTTCCTTGCCCATGAAGCCCGGCGTCAGGCGGGCCACGGATTCGATGACGGCCAGAGCCGCCGTTTCTCCGCCGTTGAGCACAGCCTCGCCGACGCTCACCTGCTCCAGGGGGAAGAGTTCGAGCAGGCGGGCGTCCAGGCCTTCATAGCGGCCGCAGACCAGGGTAAGATCTTCTTCGGCGGCCAGTTCGCGCGCCAGAGCCTGGTTGAGCGGACGGCCGCCCGGAGCCATGAGCAGCATCCGGCCGGGGCGCTCAATGGAGCGCAGGGCCAGGGACACGGGTTCGCCCTGCATCACCATGCCCGGACCGCCGCCGTACGGCCGGTCGTCCACATGGCGGTGCTTGTCCGCACTGAAGGCGCGCGGGTCGTGAAAGCTGAATTCCACCACGCCGGTTTCACGGGCGCGGCCCATGAGAGCGGTGCTCAGCGGGGAATCAAAGAATTCGGGGAAGAGCGAAACCAGATGAAAACGCGGCATGGCCGGGAGATTGCCGTAAAAGGGCGCGGCTGGCAAGGCGCGATGTGCCGGGGATAATTTTGCACCGGCCTCAAAAAATCAATTTTTCTGATAGATATATTAAGAAATAAATATGGTTGGCGATATTTTTACTTTATCTGATAAAATAAGCAATAGCCAATACGATATTGACAAACATCGCCCCTTATACCATACCTACAAAAAGTGCTGTTTTGAAAGATCGTAATCGGGATCATAACCACGGGAAAGGGTGAACAATGGTAAGCGATAAGAACGAGTGGATTAATGAGCTGATCTATATTTCTTATAGAGACTTGCCTCTACAGACATTGCTGAAGAATTTGTACAGCTTCTTTTCCATACATATGCCCCTTTCATACCTGACGCTTTATCGGTATCAGGATGGCACGATCACAAAGATTGCAATGCATACAAATTATAAGGGTCTGTTTTCATCTCCTGATGTCGTGCGCATTCCTGATGATATTATGCAGGCATTGCATCTGGATACCACCAACTCCGGAGCATTGTACCAGACGCGCATCTGCAGTGAGTCGGCCGGATATCCGTATTCAAAAGTCAGTAAAATGCTCCATCCCAATCCCGGCACAAGCATTTTTGTCCCGCTCGATTATTTCATAAATTATGGAGAACTGAGATATCTCAGTGTGTTCAGCCTCGGTGAGTGCTCCTATACGCAAGATCATGTGGAGCTCTGCGAAACAATCAGAAAGCCGCTGGGGGCCGCGGTGCGGGACATCCTGCTTATGGGGGAACAGAAGAAAGGGGAACACCGGGAGCATGACCGCAATTCCTATCTCTCCGATGAAAGCCAGGGTGAGCCGCAGACCTTTCGCAGCCTGGATGAGCATACTGCGGACTATATCCGCCAGGTCATCAAGCACACTAACGGGCGCATCAGCGGCAAAAACGGCGCGGCCGCCATTCTGGGCCTGCCGCCCACCACGCTCTGGTCAAAAATGCGCAAACTCAAGATCAGCAGCCGTTAGCAAACCTGGAGCAGAATGAACGTTAAGAATGTACATTCTTAACGTTTGATGACGCCCGCTTCGGCGTTTAACAGCGCAAACAAATTGCGCTTACGCCTTCGTGGCGGGCGGCTGCTTTTGCGGCCGCCGGGGCAAGGTAACTTTTAAATTGCTCCAGCGGCGTGCAGCCAGCGCAGGCTGATCGCCGGATGCGTCTCCGCTCTGCCGTACGCCAGGCAGAGCCAGTGCCCGGGGCAGACCAGAACCCGCCAGCGCAGGTTTTGGCCCTGGATGCGCAACAGGCCCGTGCGTCGGCCGTCCAGACCGCTGTGAATCAGAGCCGGATCAAGCGTCAGGCCCGTGCCCAGGGCTTTAAGCGCGGCCTCCTTGATGGTCCAGCGGCGTAGCGCCTCCCGGGCCGTTATGCTTGGTCCGGCCCCTCCGGCGAAGGCCCGCGCCGCCGGGGGCGGATTGCCCAGAGCCTCGGCGTCCAGCCCCAAACCCGTTTCCCGACCTGAGCCCGGATATGACTCGTATGCGGGTTCAGGTTTTCCTTTTTTCCACTCATGAGCACCGTCCCGCCGACGTCGCAGGGCGCAGAAAGCGGCCTGTCCGCTGTGGCTGAAGCCTACGCGCCAGCCGGGGAGCAGCGGACGGCCCAATGCATCTCTGTCCAGACGGATGTCGGGCCGCGATGCGCCGTCCAGAATCTGAAGCCCGCGCAGCAGCAGAAGGCGCGCCAGCAGGCGAGAGGCGCGCGCGGACAGGGCCGCTCCCTCCGGAGCGAAGCGCCGGAGATGGCGCAGTTGCTCCGGCGCAAGCCGGGGGATCAGCGTCGCTTCCCATATCCGACACAGAGCGCGCAGTCCAGCCTCTGAAACATCGGGCAGGACCGCGCCCAGAATCAATATTTTTTTCTCCGGAGCGTTACACATCAGGCATGTGCCGGAATTTTTTTGAATAAACGCGGGAAGCGCTGTTTATCGTCATTTTTTCACCGCGGGCAGCCACTGCTGCAACCAGACAGGCGCGCCTTCCTTCCAGAACCAGAATGCCAGACCCGCCGCCAGCAGCAGAAGGGCGGTCAGGCCCGCCGCCGGCAGCCAGGCCGGATATTTTTTACGCCGCAGTTGCGCGTGCAGACTGTAGGGATCGTCCAGAGAATGATGCGCGCCGGGCGGCAATTGCCCCACGGCCGTGAGGGCCGCGCCCATGGTCATGTTGATGGGAGCGCCGTTGTTCACGGCCCAGCCCGAGGCGTCCAGCAGGGGGCCCAGGCTGCGGCGGCGCAATTTGAACCAGGCCAGCAGCATGGACGGCCCGGAAATGCAGACAAAGAGAATCAGCAAAGCCACGGGCCACCACCAGCCCAGGGAAAAGATGGAATTGGCGATATAGGCGAAGGCCGCGCTGACGACGCTGATGCCCACACTGAAGGCCGCGAAGATGCCCGCGCCTTTGGCGAAATCAAATGTGGCCTTGGGCGGAGCCCCGGCGGCTGTGGACGAGGCGTCAGCCTTGAAATCTTTGTCCAGAACGCTGACGGCCTTGCTGGAAGCCTTGGTGATGGCCTCGTCCTTGGCGGCCACCAGTTTTTGCAGCTGTTCGCCCACCATGGCGCCGAAGCGCAGATACGGGGCCCACATGGCCTCGCGCAGACTGATGGGATTGCGCACCAGGCGGAGCATGCTGGTGTCCCAGTCCCGGCCCGCGTTGTCCACGAAAATGCCGTGGCGGCCTTCGATCAGGGCGTCGGTGCCGCCCGCGGTCAGGGCCGCGGCGATGAGACTGGTTTTTTCCTCGCCGCTGCCGCTGGTGCGGCGGCATTCGCAGTAGACCAGACAGAGATGGCTTTGCGCGGCCAGCCGCACATGGGTGTCCAGATCCGTGACCGGCACGCAGAGATAGCAGGCCCGGCTGTCCAGATAGAGGGTGCCCGCCAGGAATATGGCCTGGCGCTCCGGGTCGTAAAAATCCGCGAATGAAACGAAGTTCATCAGCAGGGTGTAGAGATGAACGTGCAGCAGGGTCAGCTTTTCCAGATCGCGCACGGCGGCCATGCGCGGCGCGGCCAGATCCCGGCGCACATAGTCGGCAAAGGCGTGCTCCGCGCCGCCGTCCAGCAGGGCGTCGAGCTCGGCGGAGGAAAGGCTGTCCAGGGCTTCTTCCGGGGCCACGGGCAGAAAGTCGCGTTGCAGGGGATCGTCCTCCCCGGCCAGGGCCAGAGGCGGCAGACCGGGAAATTCCGCGCGTCTGGCGTCATCCGGCGGACGCTCGTAGCCGGGCTTCCGGGCCAGCAGCTCGGCATACGGCGCAAAGCGCTCCTGAATGGCCCGCCAGTTTTTTTCGTTCAGGCTGTCCGCCGGGACGGCTCCGCCATGTTCGCCGTCTCCATTTTCTCCGTCTTCGTGAATCAGTGGAGCCAGCAGGCGGCGGAAAGCGTCCAGATCGTCGCCCCAGGCCGGATTGACGCCGCGCGCCAGGGGCAGTGGCTGGTCCGGGGCCACCCTGGCCAAGGGCAGGCGGGCCAGGGCCTCCAGGGAAAACAGGGCCTGTCCGCCCTCGTCCGAGGGGGTGAGCTCCGCATCCTCGTTCAGGGCCGCCAAGGCCTGCGGGGCAAAGGCCGCCATGCGGCAGCGGTTGAAATAGTCGTCGATTTTGGGTCTCAGACGTTGCAGCAGGCTCCAGGCGGCGGAGGTTTCGTGCGCCAGCGGCAGATCCGCCTGATGTACGCTCTGCCGCCACGCGCGGGCCGAGCGCAGCCGTTCCAGAAAGAGTCCGGCCAGGGCGGAATCCAGACCGGGCTGCCCTGAATCGTCGCGTTTGCCGCCCACCACGGTCAGACCCAGACGGATGAAGCGGGCGGTCTGCTCGTCGTCCTTGTCCACGGAAGACGCCGGTACCACACCGTCGCCGTTGAAGGCGTAGTCCGTGACGGCGGCCAGAGCCGCGCCGGCCTGCTCCGGAGAAATCTCCCCGGCGTCGGTCTGTCCGCTTTTTTCCCGCACCAGCCGGGCGGCGGCCCGCAGTTCCGCGCCCAGGGGCGTGTCGTCGCGCAGATTGTCCAGCGGCAGGCCCGTATTGGGCTCCGTGAGCCGGGAAGGATGCCTGACCCGCTCGCAGACCCAGGCCACGGCGTTCAGAACGTCCGTCGAGCGGATGCGCCCGTCCTGGTCCGTATCCAGCAGGGTCAGGGTGCGGGCGTCGAATTCCAGCCCGCGCGTGGGGCAGCTCAGCGCCATCCAGACTTTGGGGTCCAGTTGACCCAGTTGCCGCCATTCCTCGTCCGTGCGTAACAGCACCTGATCCAGTCCGCCCATGCGGCGGAAGGAAAAGACGGGAGCGTCGGAAATGTCAGTCGTGTTCATTGTTGCTCCATATGCAAAATATAAAAAAGGGCGCGCACAACGCCCCCCTTGTTGTTTCGAGTACGGCTCCGGCGGTCGGCCGGAAACGCTTTCGCATGCCCGGCCGCATCATTGCTGCCGGGAGCATGGCTGTGGCTGTCTGTAAGCCGGTATGGCGACAGCCTCGGAATTTTCGTTTCCCGGCCCTTCAAAAAAGTACGGTGGCAGGAAAAAGAAAAGGAGTCAATGTAGGCGCCGCAGGGCAGACGCATCTAAAAAATCTTTATTTATTGACTAGATAGCTCAGTAGCGGGCAAAAAGGGGCAAAGCCCCTTTGCTCCGCCGGAGCGAAGCGCAGACGGATGATTGGTGTCGGGAGCATCCTAAAAAATAGGCTCTGTACTATAAAAGGGTTTATTTTATAATATATTGAAATGATTTAATATTATTAATAGAGTTTGGGTATTTGAGGTTATATTTTCCAAGAAAAATAACCTTCCGAACCATCCATAAACCCTTTTATAGTACAGAGCCAAAAAATAAGATTTTTCGGCGCAGACAAGGAAGATGGCGCTTTTTGCGCGGAGCGTACTCCAGTACGCAAGCAGCAAAAAACGCCAGATGACGCCGCCAGCAGCCGGACCACGACCTGCAGTTCGCCTTCCATTTCCGGGCCGCAGTATTGATTTCGTCCAGGGGGGCATGCGGCGTTCGGCGAACTGGAATGCGCTCCAGCCGCCCATCATGCGCACCCATTGCGGGGTCGGAGTGGCTCCGCCTGGGCCTTGAGCATGCGCAGGGCGTCGGCCAGAGAGGGCACGTCCTCCCTGCGCAACTCCAGGTTGTAGCTGAGGCCGCCCCGGATCAAATGCAGATGGGAGTCGTTGAGGCCGGGGATCAGAACGCGGCCGCGCAGCTCGACGGCTGTGGTTTTCAAGTTTGCCAGGCGCAGGACGTCCTTAGTCGTCGCCTACGGCCAGAAAGCGGTCGCCTTGACGGCTGCGGCGCGGGCCAGAGGCTTTTGGCGGTCCATGGTGTGGATATCGCCGTTGTACAGAATGAGATCGGCTGCGGTCATATATGCTTCTTTGCCGGAAACGACTGTTAGGGGGGGGGCGTGAAAAGACACGGGCCGGAACCGCGGCAGGGTTCCGGCCCGCATGAATGCGAGATGCGCGTAAAGCTTAGAGCTGGGTGGGGGCCTTGACTATCTTGCCCTTCCACTGGCCGCGCTGGGGCTGCTTGTGAACCATGGTGTAAGCATAATCCACGCCCATGCCGTAAGCGCCGCTGTGGGTGCGGACGATGTCCATGACCGCGTCGTAGGTGTCGCGCTTGGCCCAGTCACGCTGCCATTCCAGCATGACCTGCTGCCAGGTGACCGGATGGGCCCCGGCCTGGATCATGCGCTGCATGGAGTATTCCTGGGCCATTTTGCTGGTGGCGCCGCAGACGTCGGCCACGATGTAGGGTTCAAAACCGTCCAGCATGGCGGAGTTGCAGGCCGTGTTGATGCAGACTTCGGTCCACAGGCCGCACATGACCAGTTTTTTGCGGCCCACGGCCTTGATGTCGTCGCGCAGCTTTTTGGAGTCCCAGGAGTTCATGCTGGTGCGTTCGTAAACGTCAGCCTCGGGAAAGATGCTGGTGATTTCCGGGAAGGTGAAGCCGCTGAAGCTTTCCGTTTCCACGCTGGTGATGAAGGTGGGCACGTTGAAAACCTTGGCCGCCTTGGCCAGGGCCACGGCGTTGTTCTTCAGTTCCTGGCGGTCGATATTGGCGACGCCGAAGGCCATTTGCGGCTGCAGGTCGATCATCAGCAGAATGCTGTTCCGGGGGCTGAGTTGTTCCAGAATGGAAGTGTTGGTCGTCATGTGAAAATTCTCCTTATGTAGACGCCGGAGGCCTGAAAGGGGCCTTCAACGGCGGAAAAACCGGACACGGAGCTGGGTATTGGCTTTGAATTGCGTGTCCGGCGGCGCTTTCGTGGACATGGTGCACATCCATTTCAGCTAATGAGAAGCATACACTTTTTCAATAATAAATCCACTCCTTTTTCCAGCGGCCGCTGCTTGCGGATGCCGCAACGGCTGGCGCGTGCGTTTTCAGGTCGTGGGCCCGGCATCCGGGCCCGATTTTCGCCGTCCGGAGCCCCCGTCGTTCAGGGAGGGACCGCCATATCGGGGGTATCCATGTTGACTTCCCGATGCGTTATGGTACCCCCTATATAGAATATTCACACTGTGAATTATTCTAATGTGCTGAAATTTTTATAAAAATATCAGAATATCGTTCACCTCAACCGACTCTTATCTCTTACGGAGCCGCTTTCGATTTACACTTTCCCCCCCTGTGGCGGATTCGCAGTCCGCCATAATTTCCATGAAATGGAGTGACAATGAAAAACCGTAATATTTATTTTGCCCTTGCGCTGGCAATACTTTTGCTCGTGTTCGGCGTTTGGCTGCTGACTTTTTTCCGCTCCACGCTTGCGACCAAGCGGCTCGCCCAGGAAGACGCGGCGGTGAAGCAGAGCGCCGCGCCGCCGTCCGCCAGGCCTTTTTTCAACCCGCCGCGCCCCGAGGACGCGCCGGAAAACATCCGCGCGGAAGTGATGCTCGGCTACAAAATTATGACCGAGACGAAAAAATACGCCGGAGAGTATTCCAAGAATGATCTGTCCTGTTCCAGCTGCCATTTTGACGGCGGCAGAAGTCTGAACACCATTTCGCTGGTGGGCGTGGGCGCCACGTACCCGCGTTTTCGCGGCCGCCAGGATTATACCGTGGACCTGGCCATGCGCGTGCAGGACTGTTTCCAACGCAGCATGAACGGCGTGGCCCCGGCTCTGGACAGCCAGGTCATGCAGTCTTTGCTGGTCTATATGCAGTGGATATCCAAGGACATTCCCATTTACTCCAAGCTGCCCTGGGCTCTGCCCGCCGATCTCGGCAATCCGCACAAAGCCGATCTGGGCAACGGCGGCAAGGTCTACGCGGATGTTTGCGCGCGTTGCCACGGCGACGCGGGCCAGGGCACGCCTATCGCACCGCCGCTCTGGGGCGAGGGTTCCTACAACGACGGGGCGGGCATGCACCGCGTCAGCACCTTTTCCGTTTTCGCCTGGCGCTTTATGCCCAAAAACGCGCCTTCGCTGACGCAGGAGCAGGCCATTGACGTGACCGGTTTCGTCAACGCCCGGCCCCGGCCCCAATTCGTGTCCGCCGGTCCCGACAAGATCAAGCGGGTGATTCCTCTGCCGGAGGGAAAGTGAGCCATGATCTTTCCCATCCTGCACATTCCCGGCCTCGGCGACGGCATGACCATCGCCCTTGACGCCGTTTTACACGTCCTCATCAGTCACGGCCTGGCCATCGGCCTGATGAGCATGCTCGTTCTTTTCCAGACGCTGACCTGGCTGGGCAAAGGCCCGTCCTGGGCGCGGATCAGCCGCAGCCTGCTCGGACCGGTCGTGGTGGTCACCACCTCCATCGGCGCGGTCACCGGCGTGGGCATCTGGTTCATCACCGGCGCGCTGGCTCCTGAGGGCATAGGCTCGCTGATCCACCTCTTTTTCTGGCCCTGGTTCATTGAATGGGGCGCGTTCACTACTGAAGTGGCGCTTTTGCTGGTCTACTACTACCTCTGGGATCGGCTGGCCCAGGACCGGCCCGGCGTTCTCGTTGCGTTGGGCTGGGGGTACGTGGCCGTGGCCGTGAGTTCGGCCTTTCTGATTTCGGGCATTCTCGGCTTCATGCTCACGCCTGACGGCTGGCCCTGGGGCCAGACCTTCCGCGAGGCCTATTTCAACCCCACCTTCCTTCCGCAGTTCTTCCTGCGCGTGGCGGGTGGCCTGAGCCTCGGCGCGCTCTGCCTGCTGGCCTGGATCGCCTGGCGCTTCACCGGGGCCGGAGAGGAACGCCGCCGGGCCCTGCGCCTGACGGGCGCGGTTTTTCTGGGCGCGTCCCTGATCACGGCGGCCTGCGCCTTTGTCTACTTTTCCAGGGTGCCGCAGACCTATCTCACCCACTGGAAGTTCGCGGCGGCCACCTCGTATCTGTCGCAGTCGCCGCACCTGCTGCCCGCGCTCAATGGCCTGGCCGCGCTCTGCATCCTGACCACGGCCCTGACGGCCCTGTTGCGGCGGAAATGGCTGTGCCGACTGCTGTGCATCCCCACCGTCATTCTTTGCGTGGGGCTGGTTATGGAATTCGAGCGCATCCGCGAATTCGTGCGCGGTCCTTATCTGCTGCCGGGCTACATGTACGCCAACCAGATTCCCATGGCTGAAAATCTGGCCCTGGCCGCCGGAAATCAGGCTCTGCTGCCGCGTATGCGCTGGATCAACAACGCCGCCGGGCTGTCGCCGGAAAGCAGGGACGGCTGTGCCCTGTTCGCGGCCAATTGCGGCGTCTGCCATACCGAAGACGGCATCAACGGCATCCGTGAGCGTCTTGCCGGGCGCACGCTGGACGGCATCAACGCCATCACCGGCATCACCCAGAATCTGGCGCCGTTTATGACGCCGTTCAGCGGTTCCGATCAGGAACGTCTGCTTCTGGCCAGCTATCTCTATACGCTGGCCAACCGGGATTCACGCCTTCATCAACTGGACCCCAGGGAGAAGTAGACATGACTGAATGGAACGATCTTTTTCTCAGAATGCCCCTGCCGGAATCCTGGCAGAACGGCTTGCTTTTCATCAGTTTCGGCCTGCATCTGTTCTTTGTGCTGCTCATGCTCGGAACAGCGCTGCTGGGTCTTTTGTTCTTCCTGCAACAATGGCTCGCCGGGGAGGGGAGCGACGATTCCCGGCTCTGGAACAAGGAGGTCGTGCACACGCATCTGGGCCTGAAAAGCCTGGCCGTCGTGCTGGGTGTGGCCCCGCTGCTCATCGTCCAGGTGCGCTATTCCTACGCCTTCTTTACGGCCACGGGGCTGTTCTCCTATGCTTGGCTGGCCGTGATTCCTTTGCTGATCGTCGCTTTCCTGCTCATTGACGCCTTCGGGCACAATCTGGCGGGCAGGTCGTGGCTGGCGTTCATCTGCGGGATTCTAGGCGTGGGCGCGCTGCTCACGGTGCCGGCCATCTTCACCGGAGCCCTGGCGCTGATGGAGCGACAGGCGCTCTGGCCCCGCTTCGCGGCCGAAGGGTTCAGTGCGGACGGCGCGTTCGCGGCGCACTGGCTGTTGCGTTACCTGCATGTGCTGGGAGCGGCGCTGGTTTTCGGCGCGGCCTTTCACCTCTTCTTTTCTACCAGAAAGCACCCGGAAAAAGCGCCACGCCTGCGCAACTGGCTGTTCGGCGCGACGCTGGCCCAGGTGATCATCGGCATTCCCCTGCTGTTCTCCGTGGGCGCGGACCTGAACTGGCCCGTCATCTGGGCCGTGACCGTGGGGGCGGCCGCCGCCATGCTGGCGCTCCGGGCTTTGCGCTCCGCAGCCGCGCCGCCGGTCATCGGGCCGCGCGTTCTGCTGGTCCTTTTGCCGGTGATCTTCGCCGCCATGCTGGTGGCCCGTCAGTTTCTTCAGGATCAGGTGCTGGCGCCGGGCCATGCCCAGGCCGCAGCCGCGCGCGAAGAGCGCTCCAAGGCCCTGGCTCCCTTCCGGAAGCAGGCTCTGGAGGCATTTACGGTCAAGCTGGCTACGGTCTATGACAATGGCGAAACCATCTACGACGGCGCCTGCCTGCCCTGCCACGGCGCGGCCGGACGCGGAGACGGCCCGGCCGCCGGGCGTCTGCTGGTGCCCGCCGCCGATCTTGCCGCCATCCGGGCGGACCGGGACTATGTCTACGGCATTCTGAAAGAGGGTACGCCGGGATCGGCCATGCCCTATTTCCGTCTTTATGACCGGGAAAAGCTGGACCGGCTTCTGGATACGCTTTCCAGACGCTTCTCCATGTTCGCGGCCGCTACCCAGCCCGCGCATGAACCCGGTCCCGCGGCCAAGGCGGCTTGGGCGAACACCTGTTCCGTCTGCCACGGCCCGGACGGCGCGCCCAGCTCCTTCGGGCGCACCCTGCTGCCCGCGCCGCCGGATCTGCGCCGCTTCGGCCTGACGCACCAACGGGCCCTGGCCGTGATCACGGAAGGGTATCCGGGAACAGCCATGCAGCCGTACCGGGAGTTGCCCGGGGAAGTCCGCCGGGATCTCGCGGATATCAGCAACTCCTTCCGCATCACGCCCGGCAGATAGAAAACAACCTTGCCTTGCCGTATGACGCGCCCCCTGTCCCCACTTGCGAAGCGGACGGGGGGCGCGTCCTGTTCAGAGGTGATTGCGGCGGGGCGCGGCGTTTTTTTGTCCGTCTTGCCATAAGCGCATGCCTGGCTTATCAGAAAGGATAATCTTTAAGATACATGGAGGCGGATATGGCGGAACGGGCTCTCACGCCGCTGGACGGGTATTTCCCCATCCCGGCCGCGTATTTCGGCATGGTGCTGGGCATCATCGGCATGGGGTCGGCCTGGCGTTTCGCCGCGGCGCACTGGGCCTTGCCCGCCGTGGCGGGTGAATGCCTGATGGCTCTGGGCGTGGCTGTCTGGCTGGTCCTGACCTGCGTGTTCATCTATAAATGGCTGTTCCGCCGCGCGGCGGCGCTGGCCGAGGTGCGGGACCCCATTCAGTGCTGCTTCATCAGCCTTTTTCCCGCCACCACCATGCTGGTGGGCGTGGCCGTGGCTCCCTACGCCAGACCGCCGGCCTTCTGGCTGATCGTGCTCGGCACGGTGGGGCAGCTGGCCTTTGCCGCCTACCGCAGCGCCGGACTCTGGCGGGGGCGGCACACGCCGGAAGCCACCACGCCGGGCGTGTATCTGCCCACGGTGGCCAGCAACCTGATCAGCGCCATTGCGCTGGGCAGCCTGGGCTACGGCCATTGGGGCTTTCTCTTCCTGGGAGCGGGCATTTTTTCCTGGCTGAGCCTGGAGCCCGTGATTCTCGCGCGCCTGCGCACATTGGGCGAACTGCCCAAGCCGGTGCGCCCGACCATCGGCATTCAGCTCGCTCCGCCCCTGGTGGCCTGTACGGCCTACCTGTCGGTTAACGGCGGGGTGGCGGATATTTTCGCCCAGGTGCTTTTCGGCTACGGCCTGCTGCAACTGATCTTCCTGGCCCGGCTGCTGGTCTGGACATTTGAACAGCCTTTTTCTCCTTCCTTCTGGAGCTTCTCCTTCGGCATTTCCGCCCTGTCCGCATCCGCATTGCGTTTTCTGGCGCACGATCCGAACAGCCCCATCGCCCTGCTGAGCTGGCCCATTTTCATCTTTTCCAATCTGGTCATCGGACTTTTGATCATCGGCACGCTGATCCGCATTCTCCAGGGCAGGTTTCTGCTGCCCCGGCCCCGCCCGGCGGGCGGCCCCGCCGCCTGATTCCGGCGAGGAGCGCCGCCATGCCCGCATGTAAAAAGCGGCCGCGAACACGCGGCCGCTTTTTACATGCGGCCTATGATCCCGGCGTGGCAAATCGGGCGGCGCGGCCCTGGGGGGCGGATCAGGTGCGCAGCGGGAGGATCATGCATGCAGTATGTGGCGTATTATCGGGTCAGTACGAAACGGCAGGGTGAGAGCGGTCTGGGCCTGGACGCGCAACGGGCCATTGTGCGGCATTTCGCGGGCAACGCCGTGTTGGCGAGTTATGTGGATATTGCTTCCGGCAAAAGCATGGTCAACAGGGCACAGCTCCATCTGGCGCTTGAGCATTGCCGCCGCCTGAAGGCCGGGCTGGTGGTGGCCAAGGCGGACCGCCTGTCCCGCAACGTTCAGGATGCCTTGAGCATTCTGGACTCCCTAGGCGGACGGCTGGTCTGTTGCGACTGCCCCGGCACGGACCGCTTTACGCTGACTATCCTGTTTGCGCTGGCCGAACGGGAGCGGGAACTGATCAGCATCCGCACCAGATCCGCCCTGGAGGCCAAACGCCGCCGCGAAGGCAGGCAGAAGATCAACGGCCGGGAAAAGGGCGCGGATCTCAGCGTGGCGCGGGCGGCGGCCAGACTGATGCGTGAAAAAAAGGCTCTGGAGCGGGCCCAGGCTCCGGCCAGCTATGCGGAGAAATGGCTGGCCCGGGGCTGTTCGCTGGCGGATATAGCGCGCCAGCTCAATGAACTGGGCCATGTCTTTCCCACGCCATCGGGTCGGGGCTGCTGGTCGGCCTGCCAGGTGGCGCGGGCCTTACGGCGTTGGGAAGCGGAAAAAAACGCCTCGCGGGCGCCCCGGATGCGTGAACGCTTCGGAGTTGGGGATAGTTATAAGGAAAAATATATTCAATGGCTGCCGAAATATAAAATTTTTGTTGACAGTATCGAAGAAATTTGTTGAGAATGACAACAACAAAATAAAAACGGGGGTTTTTATGATGTTATAAAAATGATATATATTGTATTATACAATTAAATATTGATTGCATGAAAAATATATTATTGTGGACTCCTTTTTTTTATTGAATATCGAAAATATTAATTGACCCATATATTTTCTGAAGCGGAATAACTTCTCCGTTTCAACAATGAAAAAGCCCGGAATGCGTGCAGGCGCGTTCCGGGCTTTTTTGCGGCGCGCGCTCCGGAACAGGATAAAAACCGGGGTTTCAATCATGCGGCGGATGATAGCACTCAAATCTTTACTGGAGGCCGTGGCCGGCGCCCTGGTGGGCGCGCAGAACGGCATCGACTGGCTGCAACTCAAGCACCTTCGGGATTTTCTGCACGGCGACGCCACGCCCAGAACCATGAAATTCCGCCTGCCCGCGCCGGGCGCGGAGGAGGATGCGCTCACCGAATACCACGCGCCGCTGCTTTCGCTGGTTGCGCCCCAGATTCTGGGCATCAGCAGCGCGGAGCTGGATTTTCAGGTGGGCCTCGGGGACGTGGAATTCGAATCCGGCAGGGAACTGCCGCCCCAGATGCGTTTTATGGACATCAAAAAAGACGCTTCTTCCGGGGCCATGACCTACCGCACGCCCAAGGACATTCTGGTGGACACTTCGGCCCCCGGCGGCAAGAGCGCGCCGGGCGCGCTGCATATCAGACTCAAGGTGCGGGGCGTGGAACCGCGGGACGGCTATACCCGCCTGCTGACCCTGCTTTCACAGCAGCAGGGCGGCAATTTCGACCCGCCGGACGCGTCCGCTGAAAACGGCCCGGCCCGCGCCGCCGCCACTGCGGACGCTGAATAAATCATTGCTGCCGTCCGGCGCGGGGGCGGCAACGGAACGCCTTGGGGGAGGTCACGGACAGACCGTGAACGGCTCAGACAGCCCATAAACGGATCACAGCGCCGCCGTTGGACGGCGGGGGCCGTGATTCACAACGCAAAGGAGTGTCCCATGAGTGAGATTACTGACCAATTTAAGGGCCTGCCCATGAAGGATCTGATCGGTGGCCCCCTGCAGGCGGCCTGCGAAGCCCAGGTGCTGCTGGCCAAAGCCACGGCGGATTTTATCCAGAACGTGGGGCTGGTGGACGTGGACGGCGTGTCCCAGGCGCGCCAGGTGGCTTTCAGCTTCACCCGGCCCGCCGGTCAGTCCGGCGAGGACGGAGCGGCGGCCTATCAGGAGGAAAAGGTCAACCTCTCCGTGCCGCTGCTGGCCATCCTGAATGTGCCGTCGCTCTCCGTGCGCAAGGTGGACATCACCTTTGACATGGAAGTGAAATCTTCCTTCTCCTCCAAGGAGAGTTCGGACAAGAGCGGCAGTCTGGAGGCCAACGCCGGTCTCAAGATCGGTCCCTTCCACATGGACGTGAAGATCAACGGCTCTATTTCGTCCCATAAGGAAAATACGCGTTCCTCGGACAATTCCGCCAAATACCACGTTCAGGTGCTGGCCGAGGATACCGGCATGCCTGAAGGCCTGTCCCGCGTACTGGACATCCTTCAGAGCGCCGTCGGCCCGCGCTCGGTGGAAGCCCCGAAGCCCGCGTCGCTACCGGGCGGCGCCGTCGCCGCTCCGCTGGAGGCCGAGAGCCGTCCTGTTGCTGAAGCGGCCGCATAACCGAGGATTCTGAAACCCGGCGGAGGAAGATCATGCTGGATATGTCGGAAGTAGGCTTTCTCAAGCGCGTGGTGGTGGGCAACGACAATCCCAACCGCTTCCGCGAGCCAGAAGAAGTGGAGCGAGCCGTGGCTTTTCTCAACCGCTGCCTGAACGAAGCGCCCAAAGGGCGCATCGTGGGTTCGGAGAAAAATTTCACGCTGCTCCAACTCGGCGAGCATCAGGTGGTGCTGCAATGGACAGTCTATCATGTGGGCTTCAAGCGCAAACCCTTCTGGATGGATGACGATGCGCGCTGAACCGTGCCTGGGCCAGTTGGCCGACGCGCTGTTGTCCGGTCTGCCGCGTTTGTCCGGCCCGTTCAGCCCCGCCTTGCTGCGGGCGCGTTTGGCCTGCTTTCTGCCCGGCTGGCGTGAAGGCGCGGACTGGCGGCGGCAGCCGGTCAGGTTGAAGCGGCCCTGGTGGCTGATCTTCCCCGTCCGGGTGCGGACTGTGGTTTTTCTGGTGGCGGGCCGGGCGGTGCCCCGCGTCTACATTGACGGCAAACTTGTGCACCGTGAACCGGCCGCCGCTCAACCCTCAACCAAGGAGCAATGAATATGAACACCATCGCAAAGGACATCAGCATAGGGCTTAGCCTGGATAACGAAAATCTGTCCTCCCCGGACGTGCTGGTCAACCGCAATGCCGTATTGGCCGTCTTCAAAAGCGCGAAGCAGGAGGGCGGCGCCTGGATCATACCGGCCGGTACCGGCCGGGTGGCCGTGTTGGCCAAAAAAAAGACCAGCGGCCGCAGCCTGTGCACGATCTTCGCCGCCGAAGCCTTTGCGGCGGGCGCGTCCTACAAGGCCGTGGAGGACAAGTACGCCGGAGAGAATGCCGCCGGGAGCGAAGCGGACCGCCGCCTGGTCCTGACGCTTGAAAACGGCCAGGCCGGACCCGCGCCTGCGGAACTGGGCAAGCCGTAGCCACGAAGTACAAACAGGGCGGGCGGCAAAACGCCCGCCCCAGGAGGAAGAAGTATGCTCAAACGAATGCCTTTCCCGCTGTTGGCCGCGCTCTTGCTCTGTCTGGCGCTGTCCGGCGGCCTGGTTCCGGCCGCCGGGGCCGCCGGGGCGGGAGAGAAAGATATCTGTGTTCGTTTCCAGTCCGGGGATCCCAGTTCCATGCCTTTCTCTGTGCTGGCCGGTCCGGATACGGATATGTATCACCTGAGGAATGTAGTGAAAACAGGCGATAAAGGCTGGTGCTTCGGTTCCGGCGACAACTATGTGGGAATCAAAGCTGAGGCGGATGGCGTGTACAGCGTCATCACGTTCTTCGAGCGTGGGACCTTGCGCAATACGGTCGTCTATCAGGTTATGTGGGACGGCGGGAGGTTTTGTCTTCAAGATGGCGATACCGAACTGTCGCCGGTGAATAAGTAAGGAGTCAGGCATGGAGACACAAGACAAGATGCTGAAGGATCAGGATTACGCCACAGCCGCGCGGGAGCTGGGCGTGGAAGAGGCGCGCATCCGGGCGGTTTGCCGGGTGGAATCGGCGGGCGACGGCTTCCTTGCGGACGGGCGGCCCAAGATACTGTTCGAGGGCCACATCTTCTGGCGCGAACTGAAGGCCAGAGGCCTGGACCCGGTGGTATTGGCCAAGGATCGTGCGTGTCCGGACATCCTCTATGAAAAATGGACCAAGGCTTTCTACAGGGGCGGCGCGGGCGAGTATGAGCGCCTGGAGCGCGCCTGCGCCATTCAGCGCGAAGCGGCTCTGAGCGCGGCCTCCTGGGGGGCGTTCCAGATTATGGGCAACAACTGCAAGGCCTGCGGCTGCGCCGGAGTGGAAGACTTCGTCAAGAGCCAGGAGACGGCGGCCGGGCAGTTGGCGGCCTTTTGCGCCTTCATCCGCTCCAACAAAAAAATGTATGCGGCGCTCAGCGCGCCTCTGCCGGATTGGGTCACCTTCGCCCGCTGCTACAACGGCCCCGCCTATGCACAGAACCAGTACGATAAAAAACTGGCCGAAGCGTATGCGAAGGCCGGGGGGAAAGCCTGAACGGCAGGCTGTTTTTCCACAAATATACGGCTATCACTGTGACAGAAAAGGAGAAAACCATGAGTATGACAACGAATGATTTTTTTAAGCAATTGCCAAAGATTTACCCGGATATAGATCTCGGCCTCAGTGATGTGAGGCTGGCCGTGTGCAGGCATCTCTATGAGAATGCCGCCAAAGGAACATCGCCTTATTATCTGGGGAGGCTGCATGACAGGGAGAGCGAATTGGGACCGGTCAATTATTTCCCCCTTGCCATGAAGGCGCCTGAGGTCATAAGCCTTGTGGGTGATGATGACCTCAGGGCAAGCAATCAGGTTCAGGTCGGCGAAGTGTTGGCTATGAACGATAAAGACTGGACTATTGTGGCCAACGATTGCTGGATGCTCGGCGGCATTCATAATGAGAAGGAATATATTTTATTGGGCTCCGGCGGAATCACCGATGAAAAACTCCAACAGTTCCTGTGCGATATGGTGAAATCAGATAATGAACATCACCCATTGTCCGTTACGGGGCGGGAAATTCTCGGTCTGGGTATGTTTGGATATCATGTTTCCCGCAAGCCCGCCGACTCTCACATTTTTTTTACCTGCAAAAATACGCAGTATGCGGCGGTTGCGCACTGCAGCGGATATCACGCCACAATAGTCCAGATAGAAGAAGAGTTGAAGGTGGGTAGGGATAAACAACTGCAAGTTATTCTCAGTAGGCTCTGGGCATAGTCCGGCCTGCCGAAAAACGGCAGCCGCTGGTGCGGGCATCCATCCTGGTGGCAGCCCGCATACAATAATGTGAATCACAATCCTTTCGCCGTCTGACCCTGGCGGACAATGATCCGCACAGCGGATCAGGGCATCCGTTTCGCCTCCCCCCGCCGGATGCCCGTACTCGGTGGGGCCGCGTCTGACGCGGCCCCATCTTTTGACGTGCCGGGGAAAAGTGATGCGTGATTGAGGCTTGAGAAGCGCGCGCGCCGGGTGTACACAGAAAAGATTACGCGCACGGCCCGGCGCGCCGCCCACCGGCGCGGGATTCCGGCCCTCCGGGCGCGGTTTTTACCCAGTCGAGGACATATCCATGCACGATCACAGCGATTATCTGAACCGCATTCTTTTGAGCCGCGTCTACGACGTGGCGGTGGAAACGCCCCTGGACGAGGCCGTGAGCCTGTCGCGGCGGCTGGGCAACAAGGTGCTGCTCAAACGGGAGGATTTGCAGCCGGTCTTTTCCTTCAAGCTGCGCGGCGCGTACAACAAGATGGCCCGCCTTTCGCCCGAGGAACTGCGGCGCGGCGTCATCGCCGCCTCGGCGGGCAACCACGCCCAGGGCGTGGCCCTCTCGGCCCAGCGCCTGGGCTGTGAGGCCACGATCGTCATGCCCGTGACCACCCCGGCCATCAAGATTTCGGCGGTGCGGCGGCTGGGCGGGCAGGTGGTGCTTTCCGGCGAGTCCTTCAGCGACGCCTGGCGGCATACCCAGGACCTTATCCGCCAAAGCGGCGCGGTGTTCATCCCTCCCTTTGAAGACCCGGACGTGATTGCCGGGCAGGGCACCATCGGCATGGAAATCCTGCGCCAGCACCCGGACGATATCCACGCGGTCTTCGTGCCCATCGGCGGGGGCGGCATGGCTGCGGGGGTGGCCGCCTACATCAAGCATCTGCGTCCGGATATCCGGCTCATCGGCGTGGAGCCTGTGGATTCCGACGCCATGCGCCGCTCCATCATGGCGGGTTACCCGGTGGAACTCAGCGAGGTGGGCCTGTTTGCCGACGGAGTGGCCGTGAAGCTGGTGGGCGAGGAAACCTTCTCTCTCTGCCGTGACCTGCTGGACGACATCATCACTGTGGACACCGACGCCATCTGCGGGGCCATCAAGGACATTTTCGAGGACACCCGCGTGGTGGCCGAACCCGCCGGAGCCTTGTCTTTGGCCGGTCTGCGGGCCTATGTCGCCGCCGGCGGAGTCAAGGACGCCACTCTGGTCGCCATCGTCAGCGGCGCGAACATGAATTTCGACCGCCTCAGCCATGTGGTGGACCGCTCGGAAATCGGCGCGGAACGCGAGGCCCTGCTGGCCGTGACCATTCCGGAAAAGGTGGGCAGCTTCCGCCATCTCTGCGCGGCCATCGGCAAACGCAGCATCACCGAACTGTGCACCCGTTTTGCGGACCCGGAAAAGGCCCGGGTGCTGGTGGGCATCAAGATCAAGGGGCGCGGGGACGCTGCCGAGGTGCTGGCCGATCTGCGCGAACAGGGTTTCAGCGCCAGCGACCTGAGCGACAACGAACTGGCCAAGCTGCACCTGCGGCATATGGTGGGCGGCAACGCGCCGCAGGTCGCCAACGAGCGCCTGCTGCGCTTCGCCTTCCCGGAACGGCCCGGCGCGCTGCTGGACTTTATGGACGCCATGCGCGTGGAATTCAATATCACCCTGTTCCAGTACCGCTATCACGGGGCCGACTACGGCCGGGTGCTGGTGGGCTTTGACGCGCCCGAGGACCAGCGCGAGGCATTTGAGGACTTCCTGGCGCGGGTGGAGCGCATGGGCTACCCGCATGTGGATGAGTCGGACAATCCGGCCTACAAGATGTTTCTGGGCTGGCACGACGCATAGGGGCCGCCGGACGCGGCAACAGGCGGATGCGGAGCAAGGAAGCACTCTTCCGGTGCAGCCTTGTTCCGCATCCGCCTGTTTTTCACTAACTGCGGCTGGCGGCTGACTGCCGACCTGTTATCTTCCCAGTATGGCCCTGGCCTCGGGCGTCACGCCCCTGAGGCTGTCCACGACCTTGTCCGCGCCGATCTGATCCGGATCCTGGGCGATGATGATCAGAATCCGTTCCGGCGTGGCGGCGACCCTGGTGACAGCCTGGCCTTTGACGGTCTGGTTGCGCGGCACGCCGCTGAACGTCCAGAAGCGGCCTTCCTGACTGGGTTCGGAGGTGTCGCCCTGCAGTTCGGTCATTTTGCGGGCGAAGTCTTCGGCCGTGGACTTGGGCGTGTTGGGCAGCAGATAGATGCTGATCTGGGCCAGAAAGCGTTCCTGTTCCTGATCCTGCTTGCCCAGCACCAGCATGTATTCATCCTGGTTGCCGGTGCTGAAGGCCGTGCGTTCCTGTCCGTCCCAGCCGTCGGGCAGATCCGCGCTGAACTGGCCGAAGTCGCGGTTTTCGGCCTGGGCCGGAATTGCACAGCAAAGCAGAAGCAGAAGCAAACAAATACGGCGCGCCATGTGGTCCCTCCGTGGCGGTAAAGTGGAACGATCCTGCGTCAGGATAAGCCCTGAAGCGCCGCCGGGCAAGCCCGCGCGGACGGCCGCTCATTCGTCCCAGTGTGAAATGGCCGCGAAAATACGGCGGTCCACCTGGTTTTTGTGGGCGTCCAGGCGTCCCTCCCGGCGTTCCCTGGCCAGGCTCAGGTGTACGGCCAGCAGATTGTCCCTGGCCTCCCTCCGGGCCTCGGTTTCCGGGCTGAGGCTCAGGCGGCAGACCCAGTCCAGGCTGGGACCGTGCGCGGCCAGGGCCGTGAAATCCTCAAATAACACCAGTTGCCAGAACGTCTCCCAGTTGATGAACATCCGGCGCAGAAAAGCCAGCTGCCGGTCCTGGTTCAGGGGACTCCAGCGGGCCAGGCAATAGGCTGTGAGTGTTTTGCGCAGGGGGCTGTCTTCCGGCGCGGCGCGTTTAAGCAGCCAGGCCCGCAGGGGGCCGGGGGCCTCCAGTCGTGCCGCGTAAAGCATGGCCGTGGCGCTGACGTCCGGGTCCGGGTCGGCGAAAAGCGGCAACAGGGCCTGGGCCAGATTGCGCGCGCTCACAGGCGCGGACGGCGGCAGGGACGCGCGGCGTAGGGTGCGCGCCCCACGCCATTTGGCGTCGGCGGCCATTTTGAGCTGCGGCGGGCCGTCGCGGGCCAGGTCGCGCAGGAGGGTGAGCGCCAGGCTGTTTTCGTAACGGCAGAGGGAGTTTTCCAGGGTGAGCAGGCGGGCCAGATCACGCGGATTGTCCGGAAAGGCGCGCACAAATTCCAGGGCCGCCTCCGGAACGGCCTCTTCGCCGTTCCAGGCCACCACGGCGGCCAGTTTGAGCAGGCGGACGTCCGGGCCGTCGTCGGGGCGCAGGCTCTCCAGCGCGGCACGGCCTTTTTCGGCAGAGGTCATATCCCTGGCCAGGAGCAGCGTTCCCAGGCTCACCAGCGGATCCGGGGAGCGGGCCAGCTCCAGAAAATCCTGGCAGGGCCAGGCGCCGATGGCCGCGTAGATTCTGTCCGCCGCCCGGATCAGCCGCATGGGGTCCACAGCGCGCAGGCGTTGGCGGGCGGCTTGCCGCAGGGCGCGGTTGTCGGCCCGCGCCAGGCCCAGCAGCCAGTCCAGGGGCGCGTCGCCGGTGAGGCGCAGACTGGCCGCAAAAGCCGCCGCTTCCGTGGGGAAAGCGTTGATGAAGTCTTGCTGGGCGGCGGTCTTGTCCGGCGCAATCCGGGCCGGGGCCAGGATGAGCAGCAGCCGGACGGCATCCGCTGTCTCCCGGAGGGCGGCATCGTCCCTTGCGACTCGCTCTGCGGCGCCGTCGGTCAAAACGCATGGCAGACCGCAAAACAGGGCGGAGGCCAGGCAGAGCGTCAGAATGCGGATTGCGCGAACCATGCGGACAACATCAGGATGGAGGGCAGGCTTTCTCCGAGCGCCAGCAGCGCGACGCCCAGCCCGATGAGCCAGGAGCGGCGCAGGGGATTGGCCATGCCCAGCAGCGTGCCCCAACAGGCCACGGCCGCCGTAAGCGGAATCAGGGCATAGGCCTGTGCCAACAGCCAGTCCGGCGGCGTGCCCCGCAACAGATAGCCCAGAATTATCCCCCAGCGGTCCAGGCAGAAGGGGATATAGCCCACTGTGGCCCAGAGAGCGCACCAGCGCGTGGCCAGGGCCGTCTGAACCTCGTCGAAACCGGCCGCCGCCGCGCCGTGCCGCGCGCGCAGCAAAAAGAGCAAGGCCAGGGCTCCGGCCGGGGCGAAGGCCATGAAATATTTGTGCAGGGCGTTGCTGAACACCGCCGTTGCCGCCTGGCCGAGATCCATGCCCGGCGGCAGGGCGATGAACGGCCAGTCGCGGAGGACGTAGGTGGAGAAAAGGCACAGGGCCGTCAGGCCGCAGAGCCACAGCCGTCCGTTGATCATGCTTGTGGTGTAGCGGTCCTCCTGCGGACGGCGGCGCGGGGGCAGGGGAGCGCCTGCGCAGGCGCGGCGAAGCAGACCGGCGCAAATGATGCCGGTCAGCCAGAGCAGGAGGGGCAGGCTGTAGGACAGCATGGCCGGACTGCCGAAAGAAATGTCAGTCATATTGTGACCGGCGGCGCGCAGGCCGGACAGCAGACCGTACAGGGAGCCAAGCATGACAGGCAGGCCGAGCCAGGACAGGCCGAAGGCCAGCCCGGCCAGCCGGGACGCGCCATAGGCGCAGAAACGGGCCTGAGCGCGCCGTCCGATGAGCAGGGTCAGCGCGATTATCAGTGGCAGGGCTGCGGCGGCGTTCATGCCGATGCCCAGCAGGCTGTTGCACCATAACGGTAGGATGGTCCAGAGCGAAAGAACTTGCATGGGCCGTTTTGTACCCTGCGGCGGGGGGATCCGCAAGGGGCGGGCTTGCTCCCGGCGATGGCTTTACTTATACTGATGCGCTTGCGTTCCGCAGGGATGCGCCGCGCCGTGGGGATGAGATATGCCGTTGTATACTGTTTTGCTGCTGGCCGTGGCCCTGTCCATGGACGCCTTCGCCGTGGCGGTGGCTTCAGGTTGCGCCCTGCGCGCGCCGGATCCCCGCCACTATGTCCGTCTGTCCGCCTGCTTCGGCTTTTTCCAGTTTCTCATGCCCGTGCTGGGCTGGTATCTGGGCCTGTCCGTGCGCGAATACATGGAGGCCTGGGATCACTGGATCGCCTTTGCCCTGCTGGCCTGGGTGGGCGGCAATATGCTCCGTTCCGCTCTGAAGCCGCTGAAAGACCGCGAATGCAGTTGCCCCGCCACGGACCCCGCCGCCGGGCGCAACCTGTGGATTCTGGGGGTGGCCACCAGTCTTGACGCGCTGGCCGTGGGCCTGTCCTTCGCCTTGCTGCAAACGCCCATCTGGGGACCGGCGGCGCTCATCGGCGTGGTCTGCGCCCTGATCACGGCCTGCGGACTGTATCTGGGCAAATCCCTGGCCCGGCTCTGCGCTCTGAACGGCTGGGCCGAGCTGCTCGGCGGCCTGACCCTGCTGGCCATTGCCTGCAATATTTTACGGGAACATCACGTTTTTGACTAATCAACGAAGCAACCTCATAATATAAGGAGAAGCGCATGGCTACCATCAGCGCCAAGTATCTGGGCGATCTGCGCGTGGAATGCACGCATATGCAAAGCGGCACGAAGATCATCACCGACGCTCCGGTGGACAATCACGGCAAAGGTCAGGCTTTTTCGCCCACGGACCTCTGCGCCACGGCCTTGGGCGCCTGCGCCATGACCATCATTGGCCTGTATGCTCAGAATCACGGTGTGGATGTGACCGGCGCGGAAATGGAAATCACCAAGAGCATGAGCGCGGACCCTCGCCGCATCGGCAAAGTGGAAGTGATTTTCACCATGCCTGACCGGCCGTACAGCGAAAAGGAAAAAATCGTCATGGAGCGCGCCGCGCACACCTGCCCCGTGCATTTGAGCTTGCATCCGGACGTGGAGCAGGTCTTCACCTTCAACTGGCGGCAATAGCCCGCCATTTTTTCCGTGTTTCCCAGCGGTCCGGCTCCGGCATGGAAGGGGGGCCGGACCGCTGGCAGTCCTCTGGATTATGAGGATTATCTCATAAAATCAGGCTGTTGACTTGTATTGATCAAAACATGGCGGCGGCCCCGCCGGTGGAGCAGTCTTGTGGATGAGCGTATTTTTCTGCGCGATGCGTATCCCGGCGCGGAAGGCTTGCTTCGCCTTTCCCCCTGCCCGCTGCTGATTCTGGACATGGAGCAGCGCGTGCTGTTCGCCGGACCGGAACTGCCGCCGCCGTTCAGCGTGGAGCACTTCCCCGTGGGGGGCTTTTTCGGCGCGGGCCTGAACGGACAGCAGCGCAGAAATTTTCAGGCCGCCTGGGAAAAAGCGCTGGCCGGGGACGCGGCTGAAACCTTGCTGTCCACGGGCGGCGGCGCGGAAGAGCGTTTCTTTTTTCTGCGTCTGGTCATGCGTGACATGGCCGGGCAGCCCTGCTGCTGGTTGATGCTGCATGACGTCACCGCCTTCCGCGCGTATGCTTCCGAATCCCTCAGCGAACGCCTCAGGCAATGTCTGGATATGGCCCCCATCATTTACAGCCTGTGGGACGCCCGCATGCAGCTTGTGGACTGCAACGAGGCGGCCTTCCGTCTGTTCGGCCTGCCGGACAAGCAGGCTTTTCTGGAGCGCTTTTTCGAGCTTTCGCCGAAACGGCAACACGACGGGAATCCCTCCAGGCCGACAATCCTCCGGAAGCTGCGCCGGGCTTTTGTGGACGGGCACGTCAAATTCCCCTGGACTCACTGCACCATCACGGGTGAACTCATGCCCGTGGAGGTTTCGCTGGAGCGGCTGGAAATCCGGGGCGAATGCTATGTGGCCAGCTATGTCTATGAATTGCGCGAAATCCGGCGGCTGGAGGAAGCTCTGCGCATGCGCAATGATGAGCTGCGGCACAGCAACAGCCTGTTGCGGGTGGTCAACAAGGCCGCCGAAATGCTGCTGCTGGGCGAGGACAACGGGGACATTGACGGAACGGCCCACAGAATGCTGGCCGCGTTGGGCACGGCGGTCAAGGCGGATCGAACCTATGTCTGGGGCAACCGGCGCGGCGCGGACGGCCGCCTCTACTGCGATCAGCTCTATGAATGGGCCGGTGGCGCGGCGTCCCAGCATCACAGAACACTGGTCAAAAATGTCTCCTATGACGACATCATGCCCACCTGGAAGAGCGCTTTCAGCGAGGGGCGCTCGGTGGTGGGGCTGGTGCGCCGGATGTCCCGGAGCGAACGGGAAATTCTTGGGCCGCAGGGCGTGCTTTCCCTACTGGTGACGCCCATTTTTCTGGATGGCGACGTCTGGGGCTTCATCGGCTTTGACGATTGTCATTGCGAACGGCAATGGAGCGGCGCGGAAGAGGAGGCCCTGCGCGCGGCGGGCATTCTGCTGGGCGCGAGCATCCGCAGACACGAACTGTACCGGGCGTTGCGGCTGGCCAAGGACGAGGCGGAGGCGGCCACCAGGGCCAAAAGCGATTTTCTGGCCCGGATGAGCCATGAAATCCGCACGCCCATGAACGCCATAATGGGCATGTGTCACCTGTTGCTGAACACGGAATTGACGGAGCAGCAGCGTGATTATCTGGGTAAAAGCCGGCAGGCGGCCCGCAATCTGCTGGGCATCATCAACGACATCCTGGATTTTTCCAAAATCGAATCCGGCAAATTCGACATTGAGGCGGTCCCTTTCTCCCTGGTGGACATGCTGGACGACATCAGAAACGTGACCGGCGTGCGCGCCGCCGAAAAGGGCATCGGCCTGTCGGTCACGATGTCGCCGGACATGCCCTGCGATCTGGTGGGCGACGCCTTGCGGGTCAGCCAGGTGCTGCTCAATCTGGTAAGCAATGCCGTGAAGTTCACGGAGCGGGGTATGGTGACGGTGTCCGTGGCTCCGCGCCGCCGCCATAAAGACAGCGTGCTGGCGTTGTTCGAGGTGCGGGATACGGGCATCGGCATGAGCCGTGAGGAAGTGGCGCGTATTTTCAAGCCGTTTGCGCAGTCCGATTCCTCCATCACCCGGCGTTACGGCGGCACGGGCCTGGGCCTGGTGATCTGCAAGGAACTGGTGGAAATGATGGGCGGCGACATCAGCGTGGCCAGCGAGCCGGGCCGCGGCAGCATCTTCAGCTTCCATCTGCCGTTCCGCCTGCCGGACGCCGCCGTTCCTGCGGTCTGGCCGGAAGCGGAGGCCGCCCCCGCCGTTTATCTGCCGGGCAAGCGCGTGCTGCTGGTGGAAGACAATGAAATCAATCAGGAAGTGGCTACGGCCATGCTGGCCGAGACCGGTGTGGAGGTGACCATGGCCGCCAACGGCGAGGAGGCCGTGCAGGCCGTCGCCGCGTCCCGTTATGACCTGATCCTCATGGATGTCCAGATGCCGCTGATGGACGGTCTGGAGGCCACCCGGCGCATCCGCGCCCTGCGGGATGTCCCCGCTGATCTGCCGATCATAGCCATGACGGCCCACGCCATGCGCGGCGACTGGGAAAAAAGTCTGGCCGCCGGTATGAATGACCATCTGACAAAGCCCATTGATCCCCGCAGGCTGTTCGCGGTGCTGGAGCACTGGCTCGGACGCTGAGGCATCCATCCGGATCGGCCGGTCCTGGAGAACGCGCTGGCAAATTTCCATTGCCCGGTGGATATGGGGCCAGTCGCCAGTGCGCTTCGACGTTCTTTAATGATGAAATGGTCTATTCCGACTTTCTGGACTCCCGCAGCAGGGCGGCTAGATCGCCTGTCATCCGCACCAGATATTCCTTTTCTCTGTCGGTGAGGCCGGTCAGCGAATCCTCCAGCGCGCGCGTCAGGGCGTGATCATCCGTGCCCGACACGCGGAAAAGATCAGCCACGGAGCAACGCAGGGTCGCGGCAACATCCGGTAGACGTTCCAGTTTGGGGGCGATATCGCCGCGCTCCATACGCGAAAGTGATTGCTGGCCCACGCCGATTTTTTCCGCCAGACATTCCTGGGTCAGACCCAATTTTTTGCGCCGTTCCTGGATATTGCTTCCGACCAGCTTTGCTAGTTTTCGAGTCGCCTGGGACACCTGGACCTCCCGCGTATCCTTTTTACGCATACTTGTCAGTTGGAGGCGGTAAAAAAAATGCACTAAAAGACGTATTGACTATATCTAAAAACTGTATTAGGCAAAAAAACAGCACAAAAGGCGTACTGCCGAAATGGCGCTTTCTTGTGAATACCGGCAGCCGACGGCCATCTTGGGATGCCGCCGAAGGTTGCCTGTGCCCGGTTGCGAACCATCAACAAGTGCTGTCATTGTGCCGAGAAAGAGTTTCCCCGCGCAGGATTTCCGTCTGCCTTCCGCACCAGGCTATGACAAAATTCCTCCCCGGCTCCCGCTGGAGAAAACCTATTTTGCGGCCTCACGGATTTTTAGCGCCATGTCTTCCTTTTGCAGCGGCATGCTGCTGGAATTCGACATGGCGCGGCAGCCGCCCCTGGACCGCGCCAGGGCGTTGCTGGACGAGACTGTCGATGTTCTGCGCCGGAACTACAACTCTCTGCTCGGCATTATGATGTGCGATCTTGACGGAGAAGACCGGGCCGCGCATTGCGTGCGTACAGTCATTCTTTCCCTGCTGGTCGGCCTTCAGCTCGGCCTGGCGCCGGAACAGACGCGAAATCTCGGTTTGTCCGCCATGTTCCGCGATGTGGGCATGGCCCTGCTGCCGTATATCGCGGATTGCCCGCAGCCTCTTGCGGAGGATGGCGGGGAAGCATTGCGCCAGCACCCGGTGCTGGCGCTCGGCTATCTGGCGCACGACATTCGCTGCCGCGAAGTGTTGCGGGGCATTGTGGAGCACCATGAGCGGGTCGACGGCAAGGGCTACCCTGCGGGCCTGACTGGTGACCAGATAAGTCTGGCAGGCAAAATTCTTGCTGTGGCGGATAGTTACGACGCCCTGATCTGTGCTCATCCGTACAGCGCGTCTTTGCCGCCGCACCTGGCTCTTGCGCGTTTGCGCGATTTGAGCGGCGTTGCTTTTGACCGGGAGGTGCTGGAACATGTCATCCGTTGCCTGGGCGCGTATCCTGTGGGCAGCGTGGTGGAAACAAACGACGGTCAGCGTGCCGTGGTGGTTGAAAACAGTCCGGATACGCCCCAGCGGCCCATAGTCAGGCCGCTGCCTTCTCTTTCGGCGGATGTCGGAAGGGTGCAGGGATTCAGAGCATGACCTATAAACAGTATTGCCAAAATTTTTTTCTGTCCGGGTAGAGATGTTACATAGTTACCGCGTAGGTATGTTGATGAAATATCGACATCGCAGCGCTTGCCGCTTCAAAAGTTCAGTCAATTTCTGAAGTCAAAGCCTGAAATTTTTTGTTTTGAAGCTAAAGAACCTTTGGAACATTTCATATTCAAAACTTCATCCCGCCGAAAAATACGGTTACAGTTATCGCTGCCGTTAATTTTCGCATAAGTCCTTTGCCGCCGCCGGCATTGGCGGCGACGATACGGCGCATCGCAGACGATATTTGAGATTTTATACTGTAATGTTCCAGATTAAAAGATTTTGAGGATTAATATTTGACAAAATCAGCATACACTAAACTAATATGATGTTATATATATCACATTCTATACAATAAATAAATTACTTTTTTGTTCTTAAAAAGTCAATTTGAAAACATAATTGTAATACTATATAAAATATATAGTTATTTGCGTTAACAGTTCATCATTGCAGTAAATATTTTCTATAAAACTATATTTATAATAAAATAAAGCCTTCCGATATAATGGCACTAATTACTTTTTATATCGTGTATTTTTGATTAAAAGTAATTTTAATTTATTTTTTTAAAAAATTTCTCAGCAAAAAGAGGGTAAAAATTATTTTTGCCAATGGTCGTTTGTAAATTTATAACTATTGGAAAAAAAAGATTTTCTAGATAAATTTTTTTTTGCCCTAACATTTTTCTAGACAAAAAATTTCCGATCATGTGGACTTTCTTAGTTTTTGCATGCTAAAGAAAAATCACTGTGTGCCGTAAAAATAAATAACTGTCCTGAAAGGACGGTGGCATGGCGTGCCGTTGCGGCGCGGGATTGACGGACCCCGCCTGTCCCGGCGGTAATGTGGGCCATGGTGGCCGGCATGCCATCAGCGGGAAAACCTCCGCAACGGGGTGGTTTTCCGATACCTGGAGTGAACCGTGAAACTAGCATCATTCTCCTTCTCTGTCCTGGCGCTGCTGCTTCCCGTGGCAGGCCTAGCGGCTGAAGCCGCTTACCCCCCTCCGCCGCCTTCCGGTCAACCCATTACCGTTGAGGACACGGTATACGGCGTTTTACGCACGCATCGCAGTTTGCGGGGCATGTTGGAAAACCGTCAGGTTCTTGAGCATGAAGTGGACCGGGCCAAAGCCGGTTTCGGCCCTCGCGTGGACGTCACCGGCCGGGCCGGCGGCAGTATTCTGAGCGACTCCACCACCAGAGGCCAGGATCTGGATTCCCAGATGTGGGGCCTGGCCGGGGTCAGCGCCAAGCTGGTTCAGCCCATCTGGGACGGCTTCGCCACCCGTTCGCGTGTGCGCAGCGCGCAGTCCACTCTGGATTCGGTCAAGGACCGGGTCTTCGATACCGCCACGTCGCTTTCCCTGGACGGCATTATCGCTCACATTGACCTTTTGCGTCGCCGTACTATTTATGCCTTGTCCGAGAAAAATGTGGCCCAGCACAAGGCCATTCTGGGGCAGGCCCAGGACCGAGCCAATCTGGGCGCGGATACGGCGGCCGATGTGAGCCAGGCGCAGTCCCGTCTTTCCCGCGCGCTGTCGAGCCTTTCCGAAGCCAAGGCTTCTCTGCTGGTGGCTGAGGAAACCTACGCCCGGCTGACCGGCTTGCCCGCCGTCGGCAAACTCGCGCCGGTAACCATGCCTCCCGAACTCTTCAAGGGGCCGGAGCCGGTTTTTGATCTGGCGCAGAAGCACAATCCCAAGCTGGCCGCCTACATGAAGGATATCCGGGCCACCCGGGCAGAGCGTGAATTGGCGGATTCCGCCTTTTATCCCACGTTCAACCTGGAGGCAGGGCCGGATTACACGGACCGGGGTGGCGCCAGCGACCGCTGGATCTACAGCTTCGACGTGCTGGGCACCGTGCGTTGGAACATTTTCAACAGCGGGGCGGACCTGGCCGAGCGGAAGGCGGCTTCGGCGCGCATCCGCCAGTCGCGGCAGGTAATGTACAACTACATCGACGACCTGAAGCTGGATATTGAAAGCACCTGGACCAATTATCAGGCCGCTCAGGAACAGTATAAACATTATTCTAAGGCCATTGAGTACAACAAGTATACCCGCACTGCCTATCTGGAACAGTTTCAGATAGGCAAGCGCAGCCTGCTGGACGTGCTCGACACGGAAAGCGAGCTGTACAATTCCTCCACGCAGGCGGAAACTGCGCGCGGCAATATTCTGGTGGGCGCATACAGGCTGTGCGCTCTGACCGGCAATTTGCTGCCGCAGATGTCCATCAACACCGGGCCGCTGGGGCAAAACCCTCCAGAAGATCAAGAGGATCCGCGCGAGGTGTTCGCGCCCGGTTGGTTTAAGTAAGAGGGGATTCAGCCCGGCGTGCCAGCGCCGGGCTGAATCCGGTTTCTGCGGCACACGTCCCGGCTTCCGCCGGGCCGTCCCGTTGGCGGCGCGCACGGCGGGAGGCGCTTGTGCCGCCTTCTCCCTTGGGATACTCTCATCTCCCTTGACTTCTCTCCGGCGTTCAGGCCGCCGGGGCGGTTGACGGCATCATCGACGGAATCAGCATTATCCGACGCGGAGGTCTTTGGCTCCGGGACACGGTTAACGGCGGTTTTTTCACCGCCCGCGAAAAACTGTCGGCTTTTGCCACACAGCAACGGAAAAATCATGGATAAGCCCACTACGACACATTCCGGGCAGATGTCTGCCGCCGTTCTCGGCGGTTCTGAAGAACAGGCCAGGCCGGTCGACGCCACCGGCACTGCGCATGAGGACGGGCAAGCCTCCGCGACGCAGGTCGCCACAGTTACGGGCAGCGTGGCCTCCGCCCTGCGGCCGCATGCCGCCGGAACGGGCAAAACCGCTCCTGTGTCCGAAGAAGCGCCCAAAACCTCCCCGGCCGCGTCCCATACCGCCACCCTTTTGACAGATGATGCCGACCCGGCTCCGCAATCCGGCCGGACCGCATCCTCCGGCCAGGACCCGCGGCACGCGTCGGCGGAGGATGCCGCCCCGCCGCCTTCTCAAACTTCCGGCGGCGATCCGGACGCTCAAAACGGCGCGCCTGCTCCGGCCCGGGGTAAAGCCATGGGGCCGTTGCGGCCTTCGGACGTGGATTTCATGCCCGGTCTGCTGCGCAGTCTGTCCGTACTGCTGCGTCTGCGGGGCAAGGCGGTGTCGCCGCAATTTCTGATGTCCGGGCTCACCGGCAGCAGGGTGACGCCCCAGGCCTGTCTGCGTGCGGCGCGCAAGGCCGGACTTTCGGGCCGCATCGCCTTCCGTCCCGTACTGGAGGACATTCCGGCTCTGGTGCTGCCCTGCATTCTTCTGCTCACCAAGGACCGTTCCTGCGTGCTCACGGCCTTGCGCGGCGACACGGCGGAAGTGATCTTTCCCGAAATCAGCGACAGCGCGCAAAGCGTGCCCCTGGCCGTGCTCAAAGAGGATTACTCCGGCTATGCCCTGTTCGCGGCCGTACAAGCCGCTCCCGACGAGCGCGCGGAAAAGCTGACCCTGTCCAAGGGCAAACGCTGGTTCTGGGACGTGCTGCGCTACTATGCGCCCATTTACCGCCACGTGGCCCTGGCCAGCGTAGTCATCAACCTCATCGCCGTGGCCAGTCCCCTGTTCGTGATGAACGTCTACGACCGCGTGGTGCCCAACAACGCCACGGAGACGCTCTGGGTGCTGGCCGTGGGCATTATGATCATCTATCTGTTCAACTTCCTGCTTTCATCCCTGCGCACCCATTTTGTGGACGTGGCCGGACGCAACGCGGATATCGTGCTCTCCAGCAGCTTGGTGGACAAGGTGCTTTCCATGCGTCTGGACGCCAAACCGGAATCCACCGGGGCCATGGTCAACAATCTGCGGGAATTCGAGCAATTGCGTGAATTCTTCAGCTCGTCCAGCCTGCTGGCCTGTATCGACCTGCCGTTTCTGGTGATCTTTCTGCTCCTGATCGGCTTTATCGGCGGCCCGCTGGTCTTTCTGCCCATCGGGGCCATTCCCCTGCTGCTGGGCGTGGGCCTGCTGCTGCAGCACCGTTCCCGCCAGTGCGCGGAGGCCAGCTACAAGCAGAACATGCAGAAAAACGCGCTGCTGGTGGAAATCGTGGGGGGTCTGGAGACCCTCAAGTCCTGCATGGCGGAAAGCCGCATGCAGCGGCTCTGGGAGTCGGTGGTGGGCCTTTCGGCCAAATCCACCAGCGAGGCCCGCAAGTATAATAACCTGGCCATCACGGCCTCCATGCTCATCACGCAGTTCGTCACCGTGGCCATGATCGTCTGGGGCGTGTACCGGATCACCGACGGCTCCATGACCATGGGCGCGCTCATCGGCTGCAACATCCTGGTGGGCCGGACCATGGCTCCGTTGCTTCAGATGGCCTCGCTGCTCACCCGCATGCAGAATTCGCACGTGACCCTCAAGGCTCTGGACATGCTCATGGAACTGCCCTCGGAAAACCAGTCCGAGCGCACCTGTATGGATTTCGGCATGCTGCGGCCCTCCTTTACCATGGAGAACGTCTCCTTCGCCTATCCCCGCTCTGAGCGCCTTGCGCTGGACCGCGTCTCCCTGCACATCAAGCCCGGCGAGCGGGTGGGAGTCATCGGCCCCATGGGTTCGGGCAAGAGCACGCTGTCCAAACTGCTGATCGGCCTTTATCAGCCCAAGGACGGCGCTGTGAAATTCGGAGATGTGGACATCCGCCAGATTCCCAGCTCGGACCTGCGGGGCAGGGTGGGCGTGCTGCCGCAGGATGTGGTGCTCTTTTACGGCAGCGTACGGGACAATATCGCCCTGGGCGATCCCTCCATCAACGATCACCTGATTCTGCGCGCTGCGGCGCTGGCCGGCGTAACGGACTTTTTGCGCAACAATCCGGCGGGCTTCGCGGCCCAGGTGGGCGAACAGGGCAAGGCCCTGTCCGGCGGGCAGCGTCAGTCCGTGGCTCTGGCCCGCGCCCTGGTGCGCGACCCGGAAGTGCTGATTCTGGACGAACCCACCAGCAATATGGACACGGATTCCGAACTGATGCTGCAAAAGCGCCTGCAAACCGTTATGGACGGACGCACCGTGGTGCTGGTCACCCACCGCTTGTCCATGCTGCGCATTGTGGAGCGGCTGATTGTCATGGAAAACGGCCAGATCAAGCTGGACGGCCCGCGCGACATGGTGCTCCAGCGTCTGCGCGAGCGCTCCAGACAAAGTATGAACGTCGCCGGCGGTGAGCAACGGCCGGAGCGTCCGCAGCCGGTGGAGAACTGAAATGCCGCTGAGTTTCGATAAAAACAACGCTCCGGCGTCCACGGTGAACGAAGACCGGTCCCGGCAAACGGAAGCGCGTCCCGGCGGGGACATGCCCGCCATGCCCGGAGCGGCCCACGCCCCGGACGTTGCGACGCCTTTTGCCGCCATGCTGGACGAGCGCGCCGCGCGCGCCACGGATCTTGCCGCCTGGAAAGGGGAAAAATCCCCGGCCGCGGAACCCGGCCCTCAGGCCTGGGTTCCGCGGCCGGGCGCTTCCGTGCCGGAAGCGCCGTTGGATGTGCCTGAAGGCGATATTCCACAAAAACTGACGGATTCCATGCCGTTGATGCCCGGCGCGCCGCGCGGCGCTTCCCCGGATTCCGGCATGTCTTCGAAAGCGGCCGCTGAAAACGGCTTCCCCTTGGGTGTGCCGCCCATGCCGGAGGCCATGCTGCCGCCGATGGACGAGCTTGCGGCCATGCCTCTGGGCGGCGACGGCAAGGATTCGCCGGAAGGAACGGTAAAGAGTGGGGCGCTGGCCTTTTTGCGGGCACTGTTTGTGGGGGACGAGTCCGAGCAGAAGCCGGACCGCGGCCTGATCCAGTCCATCCGCGACCTTGTGCGCAACAGAGGCAAGGACGGTGAAGGCAACGGACCCATGGGAGACAGCGGGCCCGGCGGACCTGCCTCTGGTCCGGCTCCCGGCGCCAATCCGGGTTTGTTCGCGGCTATGGACGCGCCCTTGCACGGCCTCACCCCGGACGATATCCAGTTCGCCAGCGAAGTGGATGCCGCTCTGGCCCGGCGGCCCCGTTTCGGGGTACGCGCCCTGTCGGTCACCGTGGCCGTGATGTTTGTCTGCCTGCTGATCTGGGCGGCCTTTGCCAAGATTGACGAGGTAACCCACGCCGAAGGCCAAGTGGTGGGTTCGCAGCGCACCCAGACCATTCAGAACTTGGAGGGCGGCATCCTGCGCTCCGTGCAGGTGCACGAAGGCCAGATTGTGGAGAAGGGCGACGTGCTGGCCCAACTGGATAACGAACTGGCCGAATCCTCCTACCGAGACGCCGTGAACAAGGCCATGGAAAACAGCCTGGCCATCATCCGTCTGGAAGCGGAACTCAAGGACCAGCGTCCTGTTTTTCCCGAGGATCTTCGGGGCTGGGCCGCCAAACTCATCGGCCATGCGGTGGATGACAGCACCCTGGCCCGCGCCCGGCAGATCATCCGCGACCAGGAAAACGCCTGGCAGTCTCGTCAGAACCAGCTCAATGCCGAAATCGAGGTGCTCAAGTCCCAGTATGAGCAGCGGCGACGCGACGTGGAAGAGCAGGCCGCGCGCAAGACCCAGCTGGATCGCAGTCTGGCCCTGTCCATTGAGCAGCGCGATACGGCCTATGCCCTGGTGCAGCGCAACAATTTTTCGCGCATGGAATATCTGGGCCTGCAACAGAAAGTGGTGGAGCTTCAGGGGCAGATCGACATGCTGGCCGCCAGCATCCCCAAAGCGCAGGCCGCCGCCGATGAATCGCGGCAACGCATCGCCTCACGCAGGGCGGAGCAGAATGCGGCCATCACCGAGGAAATCAACAAGCGCCGTCTGGAGCTGAACTCCCTGCGCGAAACCCTCTCCGCGGGCAGCGACCGCGTGACGCGCACGGAGCTGCGCACCCCGGTGCGCGGCACGGTGAAGCAGATCTACATCAATACCGTGGGCGGCGTGGTCAAGCCCGGCGAACCCATCATGGATATCGTGCCCCTGGACGACACTCTGCTGGTGGAAGCCAAGGTAAGCCCCAAGGACGTGGCCTTCCTGCGGCCCGGCCAGGATGTGATGGTCAAGGTTTCAGCTTATGATTTTTCCATCTACGGGGGCCTGGAGGGCAAACTGGAGTCCATCAGCGCCGACACCATTGAAGACAAGAAGGGCAACTATCATTATCTGGTCAAGGTGCGCACGCAAAAAACGGCCATCACCTACCACAATGAAGTGCTGCCCATTATTCCCGGCATGATCGTGACCGCGGATATTCTGATCGGCAAGAAAACGGTGCTCGACTATCTGCTCAAGCCCATTCTGAAAGCCAAACAGAACGCCCTGCGGGAGCGTTGAGTCATTACGTAAGGAAATTATCATGGCACAGGATTCCACAGCTCAAAGCTCGCGCCGCAAACGGCGCACGGCGCTGATCATGCTGGCGCTGCTGGCACTGGTGGCGGTGTCCGTGGCCGTGGCGTCGCACTGGGTTCTGCAGAGTTCCCGGGCGCGGCTGTTGCGGGAGATGGAACAAAACATGAGTACCCAGGCGGGCAACAAGGTGGCCCTGCTGACGGTCTGGTCCGGCACGCTCAAGGGCCAGGTGGAAGCCTTTGTGGGCCTGGATCTGCTGCGCCTGTTCGCCGCGGAGGCGGACGCCTCCGGAATTCCGGCGGAAAAGCTGCGGGAGTTGGCCCTCCAGACGGAAGAGGACGTTCCTCCGCCGCCGGAAGCGCTGCCGGGCTTTGCGCCGGGAATGCCGGGAGATCCGGCGGAAGCCGACACGATTGACCCTCTGGATAATCTGGCTCCCCGGCTACCCATGATGCGCAGACAACTGCGCGATTTTGTCGAAAAAAACAGCCTCTGGGGCGCGTATCTGCTGAACACGAGGCTTGAGGTCTATCTGGCCCCGGCCGCCGCGGCGCAGTTCAGCGAAGAGCAGCGGGCCTTTCTGGCCGCCGTGCTGGAGAGCGGGCGGCCCGTCATGCTGCCGGTGCGCCGTCAGGACGGCGAACTGGTCATGGATATGGCCTTTCCGCTGTTCGCGCCTCTCTATGTGGACAGCTCGGGCAAACGGGTGGTTTCCATTCTGGTGGCTACCTACAATGTGCTGCCCGTGGCCAAGGCCATTACCCGCACCGACGCCGGCGGCATGTTCAATTCCGGCATTCTTCAGAGCCGGGGGCAGGACGTGCAGCTCATCAATCCTGCGGCGCGTTCCGGCACGCTTGATCTGCCCGGCTGGCGACTGGACGGCGGCCGCCTGCCGCTGGCCCTGCGCGACGAGCCCGCGACCGGCGGCCGGGAGGTGCGGGCCTATACCCTGGCTCTGCCCGTGCCCGGCATGCCCTGGCTGGTAATGCAGAGCGTGGACGCGGCCCAGGCGGAAGCCCAGTACGCGGGCTTCCGCAAAAACGTGCTTCTGGCCGCCGTACTGGTCACGACCCTGGCCGGCATTGTGCTGGTGGCTCTGTGGTGGTGGCTGGTGGGGCGGCATGAACGCGCCGTGGCCGACCAGATGCGCCGTCTCTACCTGGTGGTTAACCAGCAGAAACAGATCATGGACGGGGTCAACTCCGCCCTGTCGGCGGGCATTGTACTCAATGATCTGAGCGGGGTGATCTACTACGTCAATCAGAGCTACGCCCGGATGGCCGGTCTGAGCGTGGATCAACTGCGCGGTCTGCCGTACATCCAGCTGCCGCCGGATCTGGCCCGCAGTCTGGTGACGCATACCCTGACCGTGCACCAGACCGAGGATATGGCCAGCTTTACCGAGGCCCTGCCCGTGGACGGGCGGACGCGTCATTTTCTCACGGCCTGCTCGCCGTTCCGGGATGACAAGGGCCGTATGTCGGGCGTGGTTTCGGTGTACAGCGACATTACCGAACTGGTGCTGGCCCAGGAGCGAGCCCAGTACATGATCACCCAGACCGTGGCGGCCTTCGTGCGGTCCATTGAAGCCGTGGACCCCTACCTTTGCGGCCAATCCACGTTCACGGCCCAGCTTTCCGTGACGCTGGCCTACTGCCTGGGCCTCAATGACGCCGAAACCCTGGCGACCCTGCGCACGGCGGCCAGTCTGTCGCAGGTCGGCATGATCCAGCTGCCCCGCGAATTGCTGACCAAAACCGGCGCGCTTTCCAGAGAAGAGCGGGCTCTTCTGGAGCGGCATGTGGAGTACGCCCGGCACGCCCTGACCGGTATTGATTTTGGTCTGCCCGTGCTGGAGGCCATCACCCAGATGTTCGAGCGGCTGGACGGCTCGGGCTATCCGGAAGGGCTCAAGGGTGAGCAGATCTGCTTCAACGCCCGTATTCTGGCTGTGGCCAATACGTTCTGCGCCCTGTTGCGCCCGCGTTCCTACCGTATGGCCCACACCGTGGAGCAGGCCATGGCCATTCTTAACGAGACGCCCCGCAAGTACGATCCGCAGGTGGTGCGGGCCTTACAGGGCTTTTTGCAGACCGGGCAGGGCCGGGATTTTCTGCAAAAGCTGCGCGCCGGGGCGGGCGGTGACGACGGTGATAACGGCGGGGAGAGCGAATCTCCGAGCGACAGGAAGCGAAACGGCGCGCAAACTGAAGAGGGCGGCGTCCGGGCATAAACAAAGGCGATTGTATGCGTATTCTTTTCCTGCACGGGTCTTTTCCCGGCCCGTTCCGCCTGTTGGCCCACGCGTTTGGCGCCGAGCCGGAAAACACGGTGCTCTTTCTTTCCGAAACCGGTCAGAAAGGAGGCCTGCCCGGCGTGCGCCGCTTGCGTCTGGCCCCGCCGCTCGGCCATACCAGCGAAGATCCCGCAGAACGGGAGGCGGTGCTCCGCTTCCGGCGCGGAGCCAGGGCCGGCAACGCCATGCTGGGGCTGCGCAAGGACGGCTTCGCGCCCGATCTGGTCTGCGCTTCCTCTTCCGCGGGCGGCAGCTTTTATGTGCGGGACATTTTTCCCCAAGCCTTCTACCTCGCACAGGCGGACTGGTTTTACAACCAGGGGGAGAGTTATTGCTTCTTCAACCGGGGGCGGCCCCGGCCTCCGGCGGACTTCGCCCCGGCCAGGGTGCGCAACCTCTGGGAATACAATGCCTTGGGCGATGCGGATCTGGCGGTGATTTCCTCGGACTGGCAGCGCGATCAGTATCCGGAATTTCTGGCCCAACGTCTTCGTGTGCTGCACAGCGGCGTGGATACGGCTTTTTTTTCGCCCGCGCCGGTGAAAGGCTTTGTCGGCGGCGGTCTTGACCTTGCGGATGTGGACGAGTTGATAAGTTTTTCCGGTCCGCTGCATGATACGGCGCGCGGCTTCGCGCAATTCGCGCGCTGCCTGCCCCGGCTGCTGGAATTGCGGCCTGGTTGTCATGTGCTGGTGGCTTGGCCCGGCGCGACCCGGCCTTCCCGCGCCGGAGAAGAGGCCCGGCGGCGCAACGAGGAAGCCTTGCTCCAGTGCCGTGAAGCGCTGCCGCTTTCGGCCGAAGCGCGCGCCCGCGTGCATCTGCTGGGGCCGTGTTCGTTGAACGAATACCGGCGGATGCTGCGGGCCTCCACGGCGCACGTCTATCTGACGGCCCCGTATGCTTTGTCCACGGGCATTCTGGAGGCCATGGCCTGCGGCGTTCTGGTGGTGGGTTCGGATACCGCGCCCGTACGCGAAGTGCTCCGTCACGGGATCAACGGTTTTCTGTGCGATTTCTGGGATGCGCAGGCCATGGCTGAAACTGTGGCCGGCGTGGCGGCCCGCGCGCCCCGCCTGGCCTTCATCGGGCAGGAAGCGCGCCGCGCCGTGCGGCAGGATTACGACGCCGCCGTGCAGGTGGAACGCCTGAAAAATCTTGTGCTGGAACGCTTGGCCGCGCGCGGCGGAACAGCCTGATCGCCTTTTCCGACCTGAAAGCATCGGGCACTGAACATGTTGAACAGTCCGGCGCGGATTTCAGAAAAATTCGCGCCGGACTGTCATGTATGGGGATGCCGTTTCCCGGCGGTCCGGGGCTGCGAGAGCCTATGCCGGCAGCCGGGTTCCATCACGCAGGATCTGCTCGAATTCCCGCCGGGGCATGGGCTTGGCGTAGAAAAAGCCCTGCGCGTTGCGGCAGCCGAGCTGGATGAGAATATTGGCCTGTTCCCTGCTTTCCACGCCTTCACAGATAACCGACATGCCCAGTTCCGTCGCCATGCGGATGACATTGCCGAGCACGATCTGCTCCCGTTCGCCGAGCATATTGCGCTGCACGAAGCTGCGGTCCAGTTTGAGCACGTCGGCCATGATCTGCTGGATATTCCCCAGTGAGGAATAGCCGGAACCGAAATCGTCAATGGCGATCAGGAAGCCCCGTTCCTTCAACTGCATGATCTGGGCGCAGGCGGATTCCGGATTGCGCATGATGGAGCTTTCGGTGATTTCCACTTCCAGCAGGTGATGGGGCACCTCATAGCGGGCGGCGATCTCCGCGAGCTGACGCGCAAAATTCGGCCGCTCGAAATGCAGGCTGGAAAAGTTGCTGGAAACCGGATGCAGGGGCAGGCCCAGCTTGCCGCACTCGCTCAGGGCCTTGCAGACCTGTTCAAAGACATACAGGTCAACCTGAACCACCGCGCCGCTACGCTCGAACAACGGCATGAAGCTGCCCGGCATGAGCAGCCCGCGCGTGGGATGGCTCCAGCGCACCAGGGCTTCGCTGCCGATGATCTCGCCGCTGGTCATATCCACCTTGGGCTGATACCAGGCCGTCAGTTCGCCCTGTTCCAGGGCGTTTTCCAGGCGTCCGCTCAATTCCTGATGCAGAAGCGCGTCCTGACGCATCTTTTCGTCATAGAGCGCCAGGGAACCGCCCATGCTCAGCTTGGCGTTTCGGCGGGCGTAATTGGCCAGGTCCAGCATAAGGTGGATATTGTATTTTTCCGCCTTGTTCACCAGGTATACGCCGAAGACCGTGCCTATTTTATAGGGCAGGCCCTGGGCGTAGCGCCAGACGTCCAGGGACTGGGTCATGTCCGTGATTCGGGCCGACAGTTTCTCCCAATCGTGGTAGCGCAGCAACAGAATGAAGTGATCCGCGGAAACGCGGGCGCAGCGTTCGTCCGGGTCGACGCTGTCACGCAGAATGGCCGCGTAGGCGCGGAGCAGCTCGTCGCCCACGGCAAAGCCGAAGTTGTCGTTGATGATTTTGAACTGGCTGATGTCGCCGTAGAGCAGGGCGTATTCGTTTTTGGAGCCGGCCAGCAGCTGATTGCATTCCGCATAGAACTTGTCGATATTGTCCAGACCGGTCAGCCGGTCCCGGTAGAGCAGGGACTGGATCTGAGCGTTGTGCCTGGATTTCATGGCCAAGCTGTAGGCCAGCAGCAGGATGATCAGACCGAATACGGCCACAATGCCGCTGATGACCTCCGCCGGATGTTCGGCCACAAAATCTCGCAGGCGGATGTTGCGGGGTTTGATGGTGTTTTTCAGCACCAGATCGTCCATTTCTTCCATGGAGGTATACTGGACGCACCTGTCCAGAATGGCGAACAGCCTTGGATCGGCATGGCGGGAAACGCCGATGCGCAGTTGCCCCGTGTATCTGCCCAGCGGCGTCGCGTTCAATGTGGCGTAACGCGGTTCGGCCCGCAGGTAGTTGACAATATGGGCGTTGGCATAGGTGGCGTCGGCTTTGCCCGCCAGCAGGGCGTCGAAGCAGTCCTTTACGGAATCGTAATACAGAATTTTTTTGCCGGAATTCTCCTCGGTGACGCTCTTGGAGAGCCAGTAGCCCTTTTGCAGGGCGATGGTCTTGATTTCGTCCCCCTGCCGCAGGCGGACCAGCAAAGCCGGCGTGCTCAGATATTCGCCGGTGGTATTGAGTTTGTAATGTTCATTCCAGAGGTAATCTCCGGCCATCACGCAGACCACGTCAAGTTCGCCTCTGGCGGCCATTTCCAGCGCTTTTTCCTGCGGCAGCGGCACAAAGTCAAAGAGCAGGCCGCTCTCGCTTTCAATATGCTTGAAGAGGTCCGCCACCACGCCGGCAAAACGGCCTGTGGAGGGATCTGTATATTCCAGAGGCGCCCAGGTGGGGTCATAAGCGGCCTTGATCCGTTTTTTCCGGGCGATAAAGGCTTCTTCCTGTTCGGTAAAAACAGGTTTCTGCTCCGCATTGACCGAAAAATACGCGGTGTGCAGGCGCAGGGCGTAATAGGGGTCGCGCAGGGCGATGACATTCATGGCCTTGTTGACGCGGGTCAGCAGTTCCGGCCGGTCCTTGGCCACGGCGATGTACATGGGTTCCGGCGAAAACTGGGCCACGCTGCGGAAAACGCTGTTGCGTCCCAGGTGGGTGATGGCCACGCCGTCCAGGGTCTTGTTTCCCAGCGCGGCAAGCAGGTCGGCGGTTTCCGCATAGGGAACGATGATCAGGTTCAGGTTGTTGTCGCGGCAGTACCGGCGGAATTTTTCGCCGTCCTTGCTGCCCGCGATGATGCCTACCCGCATGCCCTGGAAGGAGTCAAAGTCCTCATAGGAGTAACGCCCGTCGTCCGCCCGGACGTTGAGCGTGGTGTACAGGTTCAGCATGGGCAGCTCGGAAAAAAGCATCTTTTTGGCCCGTTCCGGCGTGTAGTACACGGCGGGCAACAGGTCGATTTCACCTTTTTCCAGCATCGCCAGGGTATTTTCCCAGCTCACGCCGTCCACCACACGATAGGTCAGGCCGCTGAACTTGGCGATTTCCTGCGGATATTCAAAGTTGAAACCGACATATTCGCCGCCGGGAGTACGGCGCATATAGTCCCCGTCCTCGTAATAGCCGACGCGGACGGCTTTTTCCGTTTTTTCCGGCTCGGCCAGCAGGGGCAGGGGAGAGAGCAGAAAGCACAGGCCCAGAATAAAGTGCAAAATGCGCGGAGTGTTGGGGATCATAATTCTCTCACACGTCTTCCTGATCTGGAAAACGTTTGTGGATGGCGGTGATCACGTCGTGGATTTCCATGAAGACGTCGACCAGCTCGGGATCAAAGTGGCTGCCCGCGTCCTGACGCAGAATATCCACGGCGTCCTTCACGTCCCAGGCCTCTTTGTAGCAGCGCCGGGAGATCAGGGCGTCGTAGACGTCGGCGATGGCCGTGATGCGGGCCGCCAGGGGGATGTCCGTGGCGGCCAGCAGCGGATGCTCGGGCGAGCCGGTATAGCCTTTCCCGTCCCATCGCTGATGGTGGTGCAGGGCGATGGTATAGGCCAGCACGTCCACATCCTGGGTGGCGTTTTCAAACAGGCGCGCGCCCATGACCGCGTGCTTTTCCATGACCTTGCGCTCTTCGGGTGTCAGGCGTCCGGGTTTTTTCAGAATGGCGTCGGGTATGCCCACCTTGCCCACGTCGTGCAGCATGGCCGCCAGGCGCAGGCGGCCTTTGGCCGCGCGGATTTCATCGGAGAGCAGGCCGTGTTTTTCAGCCCAGCGGTGGTAAATTTCGGCGGCCATGGCTCCCACGCGGCGCACATGGCTGGCCGTTTCGCGCGGGTCGCGCAACGAGGCTGTCCTGAGCATCCGCAGGATGAGATCGTTGGCCATGCGAGCCCGTTCCAGGGAATTGCCGGCCAGCATCACCATGCGGCCCACATAGCGCGCCATGCTGGGCGTAAAGGCCTGCACCCGGCCGTTGTTCATGCTGTTGATCAGTTGCAGGACGCCCAGAATCCGGTTTTGCACGTCCGTAAAGGGCAAGGTGAGCATGGATACCGTGCGGTAGCCCGTAGACAGGTCAAAGGCGTCGTTGAAGGAATACGGCTCATTGGTCGAAATGGAGCGCACGTCCGGAATGTTCAGGGCGCGGCCCGTGCAGGCCACAAAACCGGCGATGGAACGGGTATCCAGAGGCAGGCTGGCGTTGAGATAGGCGTATTTGTTGGCTTCCGAGCCGGGGAAGAGCGTGTCGTTGGCCGCGTAGGAAAAGACCAGCTTGTTGTCCTCCACCAGATAGATGGTGCCCGCGTCGGCGTTGCTCATGGCGCGGGCCTGATTCAGAACGCTGTCCAGCACGATGTTGGTGTCGGAAAAATGTGAAATGCGGTGGAAGAAATCGCAGAGCTTGCAGTTGATGGATTCCAGGCTCTCTTCCTGTTCCTCCGTTTCGCCGCCGTGGGAGGTGATCAGCATGCCCTGGCAGCCCATCTGAAGGCTGATGGACAGACTGCGGCAATTTTCCCGCAGGCTGTCGAAGGCTTTGTCCAGCTCGCTGTCGCAATAGGAGGGGGCGTAGTGGGTAAAGATCAGATGCCTGACTCCGCGTTGGGCCAGAGCCGCGGGCCATTGTTCCTGCGCGCTGTGTCCCCAGCCGCGGTGCAGGGCATAGTCTCGGGCGAAATAGTGCCCGTCCGCCAGCACGACGTCCGCGCCGGCTGTAAAATCCAGCAGACGCTCCACGGCCGGATTGTCCGGCTTGTCGCCGCATTCGTGATCGCCGGTGAAAACGAAACTCCAGCCGTCGGCCTCAATGCGGTAAGCCGTGCAGGAGCCGGGATGCACTGTGGGGCAGGTCTTCACCGTCATGTCGCCCACCCGGAATTCCTCGCCGGGCGTGAATTCCAGGACGGGCCGCTGGGGCAGTTCCCGCCAGGGAACGGGAAAATGTTTTTCGTCAAAGATTTCCAGGAGACTCTGGGAAAAAGGAACACCCCCCAGCGTGGGGCCGCGCATGCTCAGACGCCAACTGGGATTGTAGAGCGGCTTGAAATGCGGCAGCCCCTGGAGGTGATCCCAGTGGGCATGGCTGAAGCAGATGGTGCAATCCGTGGGGACTTCGTGATCCATGCAGTCGCCAAGGGCATAAATGCCCGTGCCGGCGTCCAGAATCAGCCGGTCGCCGGAATCGGACCGGATCTCCACGCAGGTGGTGTCTCCCCCATAACGCGCCATCTGCGGCGAGGGCACGGGAACGGAACCTCGCGTACCCCACAGCCGGATTTTCATGCCAGCCTCATTTGCTGTTAAACGTCCAGATGCCGTCCCAGACCTCGGGCGGGTCCGCGCAAAGCGCCGCGCAACGGCTGCTGTATACTTCGTAGAACACTGTACTCTCGCGGAATGATTCTCGCAAGCCGTCGAAGAGGCGGCCGGCTTCGGCGAAATCGCCCTGAGCGTAAAGCCGGAGGGCTTCCGCCGTGGTGGCGAATTCCGCCTCGCGGCGCCGGGCTTCTTCCGGCTCATGCACTGAGAAGATGCTTACCGGTCGGGATTTGCCCTTGACCCGGATGCTGTCCAGAGCGCGGAAGTAAAAGGCCGCGTCGCAACGGGCCGCCATGTCGCCGCTGACCACCACTTCAGCTCCGTATTTGGCGCACATGCCTTCCAGGCGCGAGGCCAGATTGACCGTGTCGCCGATGCAGGTGTAGTCCAGCAGATCCTCGGAGCCCATATTGCCCACGTAGACGGGCCCGCAGTGCAGGCCCGCGCCGATGCGCAGGCGCACGCCGAACTCTTTTTCCAGCGCGGGATTGAGTTCGCGCAGCAGATGCTGCATGCGTACAGCGGCGGTCACGGCCCGCCGGGCATGGTCCGGGACGTCCAGAGGGGCGTTCCAGAAGGCCATGATGGCGTCGCCGATGAATTTGTCCAGCGTGCCGCCGCTGTCACGCACGCAGGCGGTCATGGGCGTGAAATAGCGGTTGAGCAATGTTACCACCTGCTGGGGGGCCAGTTTTTCCGAAAGGCTGGTGAAGCCGCGCACGTCGGTGAAGAGCACGCTCACCTCGCGTTCCTCGCCGGCAAAGATGTCGCCCTCCCGGGCGGCGATGCGCGCCACGACCTCCGGGGCCACATAGCGGCTGAAGGCCTGGCGCAGCATGCGCTTCTGCTTTTCCTCCTGCCAGAAGCGCACGGGCAGAATGCAGAGGCCTTGGGCCAGGATGGTCAGGATCACGTAGAGCGGTGAAATGAACTGCCCCTGGGCGAAAAGATGGCCGGAGCCCCAGAGCGCGCACCCGGCCAGGAGCAGGCAGGCCGGGCCGTAAATGAAGGCCCGGGTGAAATTGAATACCGCTGCCGCCGCCAGTCCGGCCAGAAGAATGGCCAGAGTCTGGATGCCGGGCGTGTAGTCCGGGCGCGCGATGTAATCACCGTTCAGAATGGCGTCCACCACTGCGGCGTGCACCTCCACGCCGGGATAGACTGCGTCAAAGGGCGTGGCGCGTATGTCCTGAAGGCCGGCCGCGGACGTGCCCACAAAAACGATCCGGCCCTCAAGTTGCTCTGGCGGGACGCGCCGCTCCAGAATATCGGCGGCGCTATAATAGGGATAAACCCCGCGCGGGCCTTTGAAAGGAACGCGCATCAGGCCCTGCGCCGATACAGGAATACGGTATGGGCCTACCCGGATTTCCGTGAGTCCCTCGGGGCCGGAACGCAGGATCATGGTTCCGGCGTCCAGCCCGCGCATGAGCGCGCGCAGGGAAAGGTTGGCGTAGATATTGTCGCCCAGGCGGTAGAGCAGGGGCACCTCGCGCACCACGCCGTCATTACTTGGGGCCACATTGATGGCTCCCACCGGCGTTTCCCGGCTGAAAACGGCCAGGGGCAGCAGAGCCGAAACGGCGCGCATGACGGTTTCGCGTGGCGGCGGCGCGCCTGCGGGGGTCTGCTCGGCCAGGCCCGTGGGCCGGGGCAGGGGAGAGGGCAGATTTTTGTAGGGATCGAACTGCATGAACACGCCGAGCACCACGGGATTCCGGGCGAGGGTTTCGGCCAGCAGAACGTCATTGTCCGCCAGTTCGGGCGGCAGTTTGCCGAGATCCAGCTCCACTCCGAAATCCTTGCGCAGGCGCCGGCGCAGAAGGTCGGGAGAGCTGCGATCCGGCTCGGCCAGCAGGATGTCCAGGGCCACGCAAGCCGCGCCGTTTTGGGTCAGGGTCTCGATAAGCCGGGCCAACAGGTAGCGGGGCCAGGGCCATTGACCGTACGCGGTCAGGCTCTTTTCGTCGATGTCCACCACCACCGGCACATCCGAAGGTGGCGGGGCCTGACGGGAAGTAAGAAAAAGATCATAGATTTCGTTGTCGAGTTGCCGGAGCAAAGGCGGCTGAAGCAGGTACAACGTCAGCAGCAGAGCACAGACGGCCAGGCTGGGCAGAAGGGTCAGGACCGCGCGCCGCAGGGGTGGATGTCCGGATGGTCTGGGCATGCTGTGCCGACTCCATTCTTGGCGGATTTTGTATGCTGCCGCAATGCGGGCAGGTCCAAGGGAGACGCGGCTGCATTGCGGGCGCGTCCGGGTTCAGCCCTTGCGGGCGGGTTCAGAACGTCCAGGCCAGCCCCATATTGAAGGTATGCTGCTGGTAGCTGTACAGCGGGGAAGAGGAGCGGGTGTCTACGTACTGCACGCCGGCTTCCGCCTGAAGATTGGCCGTCAGGTTGTATATGGCGAACAGGCCGGTGTGGAGAACGGTATCCCGGCGGTCATCAAGTTCCAGTACGGTGGGCGGGCCGTAATAATTTTCGCGACGCACGGAAGCGAAGGGCAGCAGGTGGAATTTGTCCGTGACTTTGAGGCGCAGGCGCAGACTGGCTTCCAGGCCGTTGTAGCTGTAGTCGGCAACGTCCACGGCCGAGCCCAGCGAGCGCAGGCCCAGCGTCATTTCATGGCCAGACGCGCCCAGCAGCACACGAAGATATTCCCCTACCCACCAGTAGGTGCCGTCGCGGCCGATATCCATACTGTAGACCCGTTTTTCCAGAGCGGCCCGGGTGATGAACTGCAAATTGGGCAGCGCCGCCCAGACAAAGGTGGCTTCCGGCCCCAGCACGCGCACGCGCTGGTCCAGATTCTGGTCCGCCATTTCCGCCTTGAAGCGCAATCCGGCCAGTGTCTTGGACGAAGTATGGCGCAGGCCCAGCGAGGCCCGGCCCCAGGCGAACTCATTGTTGGTAAGCAGTTTTGGGTTGCCGTTCCAGCGTTTGAAAAAGGCTATATCCGACACCAGCCACCATGGGCTGTCCTCGCTCATGCGCCAGCCCATATCCAGCATGCCGTTGAGGTAGGAGCCCCAACTATCCACGGCCTTGACCCCATGCACGCTCACATTGTCGAAAATGCCAAGGCTCATGCGCTCTGAAGCCGGGCCTTGGTTGGCGTTGGAGTCGTACATGATGCCGCCGCTGACCCGGCCATGAGCCTGAAAGAGGGCCTGGGCGTTCTCCATACGCTCCAGAATACGGGTGATGCGCGTGTCCGTGAGTGTGGGATCGTACTGTCGGGCCAGATTCAGTTCGCGCCGGGCGGCCTCTTTGTCGTCCAGGCGCAGATAGATGTCGGCCAGGAAGCGGCGCAGATCGGCGTTGGCCGGATAGCGGTCGGTGAGGCGTTCAAAGGCCAGCAGAGCCTGTGGATAGCGCTTGGTGCGGCTGGCGGCCAGAGCCAGACCATAATTGGTTTCGTCATTGTCCGGCTCTTCGCGCAAAAGGCGCATATAAAGCTGATAGGCTTCCTCGTGCCGGCCTTTGTTCAGGAGCGTTTTGGCCTGGGCGCGGCTTTGGTCCAAAGCCAGACCAAGGACGGGCAACGCCGCCGCTGCCTGCCCTTGGCCGCAGTAAAAAAGCAACGAAAAAAGAATCGCCCAGAGCAGGAACGGATGTGTATGACGGGGCATGTGCCGGTGCCGTCTGTGCGAAGTTACGGAGATACTTTGGAACCGCTGCCTGTACCGCTGAGGTCGCCTCCCGGATTCCCGGGGCGTTGGACCTCCCAGTGCTCTACCGTCACCGTGTCGTTGCCGCTGATATTGCCGTTCATGGATGCGCTGGCATCGGGATGCAGAGAATCGGGAGTGAAGTCGCCCACGTTGAAGTTGCCGTTGTCGCGATCCATCTGGCCGGTACCGTTGGTGAAGCTGTTGGCGACCGCACTGTCGGGAGTTGAGGTGCCTGGACCAACCACCATAACGCCGTTGTCTATGCCTCCGCTGCCCAGATTTACGTCAAAACCGAATGTGCCGCCTATGCCTATGCTGGATTCCGTGCCCATAAGCGTTCCCTGATAACTGGCCGTAATCCCACTGGGATTGTCGCCCGCGCCGGGTGTGAGATCACCGCCGGGCATGGGATCAGGAGTGAGATCTCCACCGGTCGTGGAATCGTCACCGGGCGCGGGACCAGGCGTGAGGTCACCGCCGGGGGAGGAATCGCCGCCGGGTGTAGAGTCAGGAGCAAGGTCGCCGCCGGGCGTGGAGCTTCCACCGGGCATGGGATCGGGTGTAGAGCCGCCGGGGCTGGACCCCCCGGGCGTGGAGCCGCCGGGTGTAGGATCAGGAGTAAGGTCGCCACCGGGGGTGGAATCGCCGCCGGACGTGGGGGCAGGCGTGGAGCCGCCGGATGTGGAACCGCCGCCGGGCCTAGAATCAGGCGTGGCGGCGCCGGGGGCAGAGCTATCGGCAAGATTACCGGTCACAACGTGCAGGATATCCTCGTTTCTTTTAGGGGCTGTGGCGGCAACCTGGCTGACTGTGGTGTTGCCCTTGCCGGCCACGCTGTGCCCTCCGGAGGGATCTTCCACGCCGGCCGCGGCCATGGGAGCGGGAGTACTCATCGTTGCCGGATTTTTAGCAGCAGTCGATGATTGCGCCTGCGCTCGGGCCGCCGTTGCCGTACCCCGAGCCGCAGCGTTGCCCGTAGCGGGGGGGTGCGGCGCTTGGCGAGTCTGGCGCGTCACGGTCTGCACCACGCTCATTTCCGCAGGCGTGGCCGGACGCAGCACATTGCCGGCGGCCCCCGCTTCAGTGGTCAGACCGGCCTTGGGCATTTCCGTATGCTGGCCCGTGGAGGCGTTTACCACGCTGACAACATGTCCCGCGCCCAGTTGGCTGAGGATGAATTTGCTCTGGGATGGATTGCGTACGTCGGCTGTCAGAATGGTGCCGCGGATGCCCACCGTGGCGTGCGGTGTGGTGACCTTGAACCCTTCGCGATTCCGCTGCACCACCTTGCCGGTGACCACACGGGCCAGACCACGGCCCACGCCCAATGCGAAACTGGCCTTGGCCGGACCGCCGAAGCTGAAATCCGCGATATTGATCAGACTGTCGGGCGCGACGGCCACAGTAGTGTCGTCGGCAAAAAGCAGTTGCAGCTTGCCGGTGGCATTGGTGCTGACCTTGTCTTCTTTGTACAGCGGGTCTTTAAGCCTGAGCGGCGTACGCTCGTTTCCGCGCTGGACAAAAGCCCCGGGCGCCACGGCGATCACGCGCGCCGCTTCGGCGGGCTGGGGTGACGCGGCAAAAGCCGGCTCGACAAAGCCCAGACACAAGCAACAGAATATTGTCCAGAAAACGGCGCGCTGGAGAAACACAGAGGCCTCCGCAAAGGCTGAAGGTTCACCGCGTTCGTTTCAGGGGGGGGAGAAACGAAAACAGACCGTTGTTGGAATTGCGCCACGCTACGGATTTTCCGCCCGCTTCAGGCGGAAAACAGCATGGAGATCATCCGGGAATGTGACGCCATATTTTTGCTGGCCTATACCCGCAGCATAGCCGTGTCAAGGCAGGCCGCCCTGGGGAAATAAAGAACCGGATCCGGACATGCAATTATGCCCGCCCGAGGTTTTTCTTCACGCCGCCCCGATACACGCCCATCCGGCCTCAGGCGGGAAAAATTCCATGCCGACGGATGAAATTACCCTGCATGAAGGGCAAATTTTTTCCGGGCTCATTTGATTGCTCTGTCGCGTCGGAGGCAGGCGTAAGGCCCCAGTGAGATTTGTCATACCCATCTGAAGAGAACTTCAGGGGATTGGACTGCCGACAATTGAAGGATCGCGGACGGGTCACGTTTGGCGGAGACGTATAGGGGTCGAACCTACCGTGGACATTTCTGCCCACCACCGGTTTTGAAGACCGGGCGCCACACCGGTGACGACACGTCTCCCCGCCGTAATGACAGCGGAACCATAAGTGAAAAACACCGTATCCGCAAGAGGCGGCCCGGGCTCCGAAGCGGACGGGGAGGCGCATCCGCAAAAACGGCCCGCCGGGACGCGGCCCATTGCCAAGCTTACAAAGAATATTATATTCTATAAACTGGGCACTGCCGGAGCGGTCGCGTACTGTCTGATTTGACACCGGCCGCATGCAGGTAGTATTTTCCCGCTCCAGACCGGGCGTGAACCCGGTACTGGCCGCGCCGTTCGGCGCGCTGAAATCGTAACGGAGGCAGCGTTGAATCAGTTCAGTCGCAACCTGATGCTGTGGGCGATTATCGTCCTGGCGATGGTCATGCTTTTTAATATGTTCCAGCAACCGCAGGCCGGTCTGCAACGGGTGCCCTATACGGAGTTCCTGAGCAAGGTGGACGAGGGACAGGTGCTGTCCGTGACCATCCAGGGACATACGCTCATAGGCAAAACATCGGACAATAAGAGCATCCAGACCTATGCTCCGCAGGATGCGGGCCTGGTCAACAGACTCATTGAGAAAAAGGTGGAAATCAAGGCCGAGCCGCCGGAAGAATCCCCCTGGTACATGACCCTGCTGGTATCCTGGTTCCCCATGCTTTTGCTCATCGGCGTCTGGATTTTCTTTATGCGCCAGATGCAGAGCGGTGGCGGCAAAGCCATGAGCTTCGGCCGTTCCAGAGCGCGCATGCTCAATCAGGAGAGCGCGCGCGTCACCTTTGCCGATGTGGCGGGCGTGGACGAGGCCAAGGAAGAACTCTCGGAAGTGGTGGAATTTCTGTCCAATCCCAAGAAGTTCACCCGCCTGGGCGGACGCATACCCAAGGGCGTGCTGCTGGTGGGGCCTCCCGGTACAGGCAAAACCCTGCTGGCGCGGGCCGTGGCCGGCGAGGCCGGGGTGCCGTTCTTTTCCATTTCCGGTTCGGACTTTGTGGAAATGTTCGTGGGCGTGGGCGCTTCGCGCGTGCGCGACCTCTTCGTGCAGGGCAAGAAGAACGCGCCCTGTCTGATCTTTATTGACGAAATTGATGCCGTGGGTCGCCAGCGCGGCGCCGGTCTGGGCGGCGGACATGACGAGCGCGAGCAGACCTTGAACCAGTTGCTGGTGGAAATGGACGGCTTTGAAAGCAATGAGGGCGTCATCCTCATCGCGGCCACCAACCGTCCGGACGTGCTGGACCCGGCCCTGCTGCGGCCCGGCCGTTTCGACCGTCAGGTCGTGGTGCCCACGCCGGATCTGCGCGGCCGCCGCCGCATTCTTGAAGTGCACACCAAGCGCACGCCTCTGGATCCGGACGTGGATCTGGAGGTGCTGGCGCGGGGCACGCCGGGCTTTTCCGGCGCGGATCTGGAAAACCTGGTCAACGAGGCGGCGCTGCAGGCGGCCAAGCTGAATCAGGACAAGCTGGACATGCGCGACTTTGAATTCGCCAAGGACAAGGTGCTCATGGGCCGCGAGCGGCGCAGCCTGATCCTCTCGGACGAGGAAAAGCGGATCACCGCGTATCACGAAGGCGGCCACGCCCTGACCGCCCGGCTGCTGCCCGGCTCCGACCCGGTGCACAAGGTTACCATCATTCCGCGCGGCCGCGCCTTGGGCGTGACCATGCAACTGCCTGAAGAGGACCGTCACGGCTACTCCCGCAGCTATCTGAAAAACAATCTGGTGGTGCTGCTGGGCGGCCGTGTGGCTGAAGAGCTGATCTTCGATGACATCACCACCGGCGCGTCCAACGATATCGAGCGCGTCACCCGCATGGCCCGCAAGATGGTCTGCGAGTGGGGCATGAGCGAGGCCGTGGGCACGCTGTCCATCGGCGAGACCGGGGAAGAGGTCTTTATCGGCCGCGAATGGGTGCAGAACAAGAACTTCAGCGAAGACACGGCCCGTCTGGTTGACTCCGAGGTCAAGCGCATTGTGGAAGAGGCTCACGCCCGTTGCCGCAAGCTTTTGCAGGACAACGAGGAAACGCTGCACCGCATCGCGCGGGCTCTGCTGGACCGTGAAACCATTACCGGCGACGATCTGGATCTGTTGATGGAGAACAAGGAACTGCCGCCTCTGGACATCAACGGCAAGCCCCTGAAATCTTCCCGGCCCGGCGGCCCCCAAAACCGGGACAAGGGCGGCGATTTCGTTCTGGAGCCGGACGATGCGGGCCAGGAAACTTCCGGCGACGCGGCTGCGGCCGACGCCATGGGCCAGACGCCCCCGGCGACTCCGGAAACTGATCCGTCGCGTCCGGAACCGGCCACGACGCCCACCCCGGAGCAGGCGGACCATGCCGGACAGGCTGATCTGAAAGACCCGGCCGACCATGCGGAACAGGATAAAAAGTAAGCGGCGGGGCGCATCCGTTATGGATGCGCCCTGGCTCGTGCGCGGGGGCAGGGCGCTGACGGCGTCCGCCCCTTTCGGCGTTATGGGCATCGTCAACCTGACGCCGGATTCCTTTTATGACGGCGGCGCGCACGCCGGGCCGCACGCGGGCCTGACGCATGCCCTGCACCTGCTCGATCAGGGCGCGGACATTCTGGATCTGGGCGCGGAATCTTCCCGCCCCGGCGCGGCGGCGCTGGAACCCGCCGAAGAACTGGAGCGTCTGTTGCCTGTGCTGACCGGCCTGCGGCAGCGCGCGTCCGGCGCGGTCATCTCCGTGGACACCTATCACGCGGCCACCGCCGCTGCGGCTCTGGAGCAGGGGGCCGCGATCATCAACGACATTTCAGCCTGCGCTTTTGATCCCGGGCTCCTTGACGTGCTGGTCCAGTATAAACCGGGTTACGTGCTGATGCACAGCCAGGGCCGCCCGGATCGCATGCAGCGCGACCCGCGTTATGACGACGTGCGCCGCGAAGTGCTGGAATTTTTCGAGCGTGAACTGGCGCGCCTGACGGCCGCCGGGCTGCCCGAAGACCACATCGCGCTGGATCCGGGCATTGGCTTCGGCAAGACACTGGAACACAATCTAGCTCTGCTCTCCCACCCTGAGGACTGGCTGGGCTTCGGCCGGCCGGTGCTCATGGGCCTGTCCATGAAGTCCGTGTTCGGCGGTCTCCTGGGCCTGTCCCCTTCCCAACGGGGCGCGGCCACCCAGACGGCCACAGCCCTGCTCTGGAGCCGGGGCGTATTCTGGCACCGGGTCCATGACGTGGCCGCCGCCCGACAAAGCCTTGCACTGGCCGCCGCGTTTGCTCCCCATGCTTCCCCCGCCGATTGAAAAAGGATCCCGTGTGCTTGAGAACAGCGGCATATCGCGGCGGGCCGCCGCCACTTTCATCATTCTGTTGATTCTGTGCAGCCTGGCCGTCTACCTTCTGGTGGAGCGGAAATACCAGTTTGAGTATATCAAGATGGAGAGGATCATCCTCAACCAGAGCAACAGGCTCACCAATGTTCTTACCCGGCTGCTCTACAAGACGCAGGCTCTTTCCGCTCTGGTGGTGCAGCATAACGGCAAGGTGGAGAATTTCGAAAAGGTGGCTGCCACCCTTCTGGACGATCCGGCCATCCTCAATGTGCTGGCGGCTCCGGGCGGCGTGGTCAGGGCCGTGTATCCCGTCGAAGGCAATGAGGCCGTGCTGGGCCTGAATTTTTTTGAAAAAGGCGCTGGCAACCAGGAAGCCGTGGAAGCCAGAGATACAGGCCGGCTGGTTCTGGGCGGTCCTTTCACTCTGGTGCAGGGAGGAGAGGCCCTGGTGGGCCGTCTGCCCGTGTACGCCGATGACGGCAAGGGCGAGAAGCTATTCTGGGGTCTGGTTTCCGTTACCCTGAAATTTCCGCAGGCCCTGAACGGCGCGGAACTGGACAAACTGTCCGAACTGGGCCTGGCGTATGAAATCTGGCGGGTCAGTCCGGAGACCAATGAAAAGCAGGTCATCGCGCACAGCGCGTATGAATATAACGACGACGCGCCCTATATTGAAGTGCCGCTTACCATTTTCAACGCCCACTGGTTCTTCCGTGTTTCGCCCATCAAGCTCTGGTATCAGTATCCCGAGTCCTGGCTGTACATCAGCCTCGGCGTGCTGGTCAGCTTTCTGCTGGCCATGCTGGCCCAGCACAATCTCGATCTGCGCCGCGTCCGCAGCCAACTGGAAAACATGGCCTATCATGATCCGCTGACCGGCATCCTCAACCGGCGCGGCCCGTTTGAACGACTGCCGGTCCTGATCGGGGAGGGCGGCTACTTCAGCCTGTATTATCTGGATCTGAACAATTTCAAGACCTTCAACGATACCTACGGGCACACTGTGGGCGATCGGATATTGCAGGTTTTCACGGAACGCGTCCGGAAGCGGATGGACTTTCCGCATCTTTTCGCGCGCATCGGCGGCGACGAGTTCATTCTCATCGCCTACGGGCAGGAGAATGAGGAAAAGGCCGACAAACTGTTCAACGGCATCCGCGTCGCGCTGCAAGACCTGGTTGTTGAGGGCGCCGGGGACGTCCGGATTTCCTTCAGTATGGGCAAGGCGGTCTATCCCCGCGACGGAAACAATATCGACGAACTGATCGCCCACGCGGACGGCGACATGTACACAGAGAAACGCACCCGCTCCGGAAAAATCGGCGCGACCGCATAAGGAAATCATACGGTGTTCGAGCATTTTGTTTTCGACTGGCGCGACCTGCTGGACATTGCCCTGGTCAGCGCGCTGCTCTACCAGGTCATCCAGTTGCTGCGCGGCTCCCGCGCCCTGGCCGTGCTTACCGGCCTGGGGCTGCTGACCCTGCTGTATTTCATGTCCAGAACCATGGGCCTGTATACGCTCACCTGGCTGTTGCAGCATATTTTCAGCTCCTTGTTCATCCTCATTGTGGTCATCTTTCAGGCCGACATCCGTCAGGCTCTGGGCGAAATCGGCGCGCATCGGCTGTTCAGGCGGCGCGACCTCAAGCAGGGCGGGGTGGAGGAAGTGGTCATGGCCTGCGTGGAAATGGCCCGCCTGCGTGTGGGCGCGCTCATCGTCATTGAACGCAGCATGCGCCTCGGCGACATGATCAAACGCGAGGGCGTACGGATGGACGCCCAGCTCTCCCGCCAGCTGCTCATGAATATTTTTTATCCCAAGGCCCCGCTGCACGACGGCGCGGTGGTCATCAGCCGCGGGCGGATCATGGCGGCAGCCTGCATTCTGCCGCTGGCCGTGGCCAAGGGGCAGAATTTCGGCACCCGCCACCGGGCGGCTCTGGGCATCACCCAGGAGAGCGACGCCGTGGTCGTGGTCGTGTCCGAGGAGCGCGGCGAAATTTCCGTGGCCATGAAAGGGGAACTGGTGCGCGCTCTGGACGCGGCGCGTTTAAGGCAGGTGCTCAATGAAATCCTCTGAGAACAATGGCGGGCTGCGGCGCGCGCCGCATCTGTTTTCACTGCTGGTGGCCGTGCTGGCCGCCGTGGCCATGTGGTACGTGGTCAGCGTGCGCGATCGCCTGGAAGCCCAGGTCGAAGTGAATATCGACTATTACGGCATTCCGCCCAACCTGGTGGTCACCGACGGCCTGATCAGCAAGATCACGGTGCGCCTGCGCGGACCGGAAACCCTGCTGCGTTCCATCCCCCAGCAGCGGCTGACCCAGGCCGTGGACCTGTCGGACATCAAGAAGGGCGTCACGATCGTGCCGCTGGGCGGTGACAATCTGGGACCCAACTTCCGGGCCTTTGAACTTGTGGATATCCAGCCGCCGCGCATCGTCATCAAGGCCGACACCCTGCTGGAGCGCAGCGTGCCCCTGCGCACCATTGTGGATTCGCCCCTGCGCGGCGGGGCTTTGACTGTGGAAAACGTCAGCGTGTCCCCGGCCACCGTGGTATTGCGCGGACCCGAGGACGTGGTGTCGGATATTTCCAGCGTGCCGCTGACCATCATGCTTGATCCCAAGGCGGCGGGCACCACCGTGCACCAGACTATCGCCCTGGACACGCCCAGCCTGGTCACCGCCACTCCCTCCTCGGTGCGCGTGCAGTACACCATCACCAGCGGGCGCACCGTGGTGTCGCGGCGCTGCAAGGTGGAACTGGCCGGGGAGAACCGCCGCCAGTATACGGTGGAGCCGGAGGAGGTGACCGTGCTGGTGGAAGTGCCCGAAGCCCTGGCCAAGAGCGCCCGTTATCTGGGACAGTTGGAGGTCAGCGTCACGCCCCCTTCCCTGGAGCCGGGCCAGAGCGAAAAGGCGGAGCTGCGTTTCCGCCTGCCCGAAGGCATGACCCTCTTGAATCCGGCCACTGAAGAAGTTACGGTTTTTCGCAAGAAAAAATAGCCTGCGCTTGTGCATGCGAGTTCAAAAGGAGTTTTCATGGCTGAACGTCTCTTCGGCACGGACGGCCTGCGCGGCACGGTGAACACCGCGCCCATGACCGTGGACGTGGCCCTGCGCCTGGGGCTGGCCGCCGGGGTGCGCTTCCGGCGCGGCCCGCATCGGCATAAGGTGGTCATCGGCAAGGATACGCGGCTTTCCGGCTACATGTTCGAATCCGCGCTCACGGCGGGCTTGTGCGCCGCGGGCATGCACGTGATCATGACCGGCCCCCTGCCCACGCCGGCCATCTCCTTTCTGACGCGCAGCATGCGGGCCGATCTGGGCGTGGTCATCTCCGCCTCGCACAATCCTTTTTCCGACAACGGCATCAAGTTTTTCGACGCCGACGGCTACAAACTGCCGGACCAGACCGAAAATGAAATCGCCGAAATGGTCCTCAATCCGGACATGGCCTGGCCCTATCCGGATTCGCGCATGGTGGGCCGGGCCACCAAGATTGAGGACGCCGGGGGCCGCTATATCGTCTATACCAAGAGCTGCTTCCCGACCCAGCTGACCCTTTCCGGCCTGCGCATCGTGGTGGACTGCGCCAACGGCGCCAGCTACAAGGTGGCCCCGCTGGCCCTGGAAGAACTGGGGGCCGAGGTTTTCCGTCTGGGCACCGCGCCCGACGGCACGAATATCAATGACCACTGCGGCTCGCTTTATCCTGAAGTTGTGGCGGCCAAGGTGCGCGAGGTGCGCGCCGACGTGGGCCTGGCTCTGGACGGCGACGCCGACCGTCTGATCGTGGTGGACGAGCACGGCAACGTCCTGGACGGCGACCAGCTTATGGCCCTCTGCGCCCAGGCCATGATGGCGCGCGGCGAACTGCCGGGCAACATGCTGGTGGCCACAGTGATGAGCAATCTGGCGCTGGAGATTTTCATGCGCGAGCACGGCGGCGTCCTGTTGCGCACCAAGGTGGGCGACCGCTATGTGGTGGAGGCCATGCGCCGCGAAGGGGCCATGCTTGGCGGCGAGCAGTCCGGCCATCTCATTTTCCGGGGCTACAGCACCACGGGCGACGGCCTGCTGGCGGCCTTGCAGATTCTGCGGATCATGCGCGAAAAGGAAAAGCCGCTCTCCGAACTGGCGGGCCTGCTCACGCCCTTCCCCCAGAAACTCGTCAATGTCCGGGTGGAAAAGCGCCTGCCCTTTGAAGAACGTCCGGGCATCGGCGAGGCCGTGGCCAGGGTGGAAAAGGAACTGGCCGGGCGAGGCCGGGTACTGTTGCGCTACTCGGGCACCGAAGCGCTCTGCCGGATCATGGTGGAAGGCGAAGATGAGGACAAGGTCAAGGTCTACGCGGCGGATCTGGCGGAGGTGGTGGCGCGCGAACTGCGTTAACGGCGTGTTGACACTACGTTTTTTTGCTCCCTGGCTGCGTCGAAATTTGCCTTTTATTCCAGTCGAGCACCATATCTCTGCTGTCCTCATCCGTAAGCAGCTTCGCTGCAACGGCTGAGGCAAGAGTACACTTTTCATAACAGGCTTGTTCTCCTTGCCGGTTAACAACTTCCTGTAGTGTCAACACTTCCTGGAGCATTGCAATGTTGAAATGCCCCGGCATTATGCTTTGTGCGCCGCATCGCTGCTGTCGATGCCCGTAGCCCGCTCCGCTCGGACGGACACGACCCTTGTTGACCGCCTTCCGGCCGCGAAAATGCGTTTTTCTCTTGCGCTTGCCGGGCTTTTGGCGGAGTATGAACTTGAGGCATATCCGGCGCGTTGCGGAACAGTCAAAGTTCTTATGGCAACGCGTCGCCGGGTTTCCCCGGCCGATGGTATGGGCGCGGCGGCAGAGCGCCGATGTGCTCCGTCAACCCGCAACGCTCCGGAAACGCTGATGCTGTTCGGATACTAATACATGAGCGGAGGCGCGCATGAAGGATATTCGCAAGGTGATCATTCCGGTGGCTGGTTGGGGTACGCGTTCATTGCCCGCGACCAAGAATATTCCCAAGGAAATGCTGCCCATCTATAATAAACCCGTCATCCAGTACGTGGTGGAGGAGGCGCAGCGCGCTAAGATCCATGATGTGATCTTTGTGACCAACCGGGACAAGAGCGTCATTGAAGATCACTTTGACTACAACCTCCAGTTGGAGGCTGTGCTGGAACGCGCGGGCAAGCTGGACAAGCTCAAGGAAGTGCGGCAGGTGGCCGAAATGGTCAACATCATGTCCGTGCGCCAGAAAAAGCAGCTCGGCCTTGGGCATGCGGTGCTCTGCGCGCGTGAACTGGTGCGCGATGATCCCTTTGCGATCATGGTGGGCGATGACCTGATGTTCGGCGGCGTGCCGGGCATCGGCCAGCTTATTGAAGTGGCCATGGCCGAAAAAATGCCGGTCATCGGCGTCATGGAAGTGCCCTGGGAAAAGGTCAGCCGCTACGGCATCATTGACGGCGAGGAAGTGGCTCCGGGCGTTTTCCGGGTGCGCAACATGGTGGAAAAGCCCAAGCGCGAGGCCGCGCCCTCGCGGATGGCCATTGTGGGCCGCTATGTGCTCACGCCGGAGATTTTCGACTATCTGGAAAAGGTCGAGCCGGGTCATGGCGGCGAAATCCAGCTCACCGACGCCCTGCAGGCCATGGCCCAGGACCGCGGCATGATGGCCGTGCGCATGTCGGGCATGCGCTTTGACGCGGGCGACTGGGCGGAGTTTCTTACGGCCAATATCTATTTCGCCCTTCAGGACGAGGAACTGCGCTACGAATTGCTGGGCCTGCTCAAGAATTTCGTCCAGTTCCAGTAGGGGCTTGCCTCCAAACCGGTTTTTTGCCTTCCGATTGCGTCAGGAGTCCATTGCGGCGCGGGTCTGTACCGAATGTGCGGTTCCCGCTCGTAGTGGACTCCTTTCTTGCGGGAGGAACGACCTTTTGGAAGACAAAGCCCGTGTTGTCCGTGTCCTTTTATTTTTTGATCTCGAACGCCATGCAGCCACTGCCGAGGTAACGGTTTTTCCAGTATGTACGCCAGCGTCGCCCTGTTGAGCCCCCCCTATGCCTGTCTGACCTATGCGCTGCCGCCGGAATTCCCGTCGGAATTCTGGCGGCCCGGCCTGCGTCTGGCCGTGCCGTTGGGCAGGGGAGAGCAGGGCGCGTTGCGGGCGGCGGTGCTTCTGGCCGTCAGCCTCACCTCAGGCCTGCCGGACAACGTGGCCTGCAAGGCCGTCTGCTGGCCGCTGGAGGACGCCCCCCTGCTGCCACCGGATCTGCTGGCACTGGCTCAGGATCTGGCCCTTCGCCAGGGCGTGGAGCCGGGCCATATTCTGGGCCATGTGCTGCCCCAGGGACTGCGCAGCACGCGCGTGCGCCTGCACCGGCTGGAAGCGGGGCGCGCGGCGGCGCTGAGCCTGCGCCGGATCAGGGAAGCGGACGCCGGAGAGCGGCTGGACCTGGCCCGGGCTCTTCGCGCGGGCGCGGCCCGTATGCTGGCCCCCGGCGCGGACGCGGCCAGCGAAGAATTCTGCCTGTTGCGCGCCGATCCGCCCTGGCCGGTGCGCCCCTCGGCCACACGTCAGATTGAAGTTCTGGAATACCTGCACGAACACGGGGCCGTGAGCCGTCGCCGCCTGCTGCAAAGCCTGGGACAGGCCGCGGCTCCCGCCTTGCAAAGTCTGCTCAAGGCCGGGCATCTGGCGCTGACGCGCGAGGAGGCCGAGGAAGAGACGGAGCAGGCCCTGCTGCCGCCCCCGCCCGCACCCTTCAGTCTCAACGCGGATCAGAGCGCGGCCCTGACCGGCCTGCGCGCGGCGCTGGATGAAGGTGCGGCGGCTTCCCGCCTGCTCTACGGCGTCACGGGCAGCGGCAAGACGGCCGTGTATCTGGAACTGGCCAGGGACTGTCTGGCGCGGGGCAAAAGCCTGCTGCTGCTGGCTCCGGAAGTGGCCCTGGCCCACAAGTTGCGCCGCGACGCTGCCTGCGCCCTGCCGGATGCCCCGCTCTTTTTTTATCACGGCTATCAGTCTCCGGCCCGGCGCGAGTCCACGTTTCGCGCACTGGCCGCGCGGCGTGAGCCCTGTCTGGTGGTGGGCACGCGTTCGGCTCTTTTCCTGCCCGTGCCAAAACTGGGCTGTGTGGTGCTGGACGAGGAGCACGACGGCTCCTTCAAGCAGGACGAGAGCCTCTCCTACCAGGCCAAGGAAGTGGCCTGGTTCCGTATGGCCCAGACGCGCGGCCTGCTGCTGCTGGGGTCGGCCACGCCGGACATCAAGACCTTTTACGCGGCGGAAAACGGCCGGTTGCCTTTACTGCGCCTGCCGAGCCGGGTGGGCGGCAGACCTTTGCCGCCGGTGGAACTGGTGGACATCAGCATGCTGTCCCCGGCGGTCTCTTCCGTGGAGGGCGGCGGCCTGCTGGCGCCGCAGAGTGAAGCGGCCCTGCGCGAAACCCTGGACAGGGGCGAGCAGGCCGTGGTGCTGCTCAACCGGCGCGGCTACGCGCCGTTGATGTACTGTCTGGACTGCAACAGCACCCTGCGTTGCCCGCAGTGCGAAATCGGCCTTACCTACCATAAGGGACGGGAAAAACTGGTCTGCCATTACTGCGGCTATACCCGGCCCTTTCCCTCGCCCTGCCCGCAGTGCAAGGGCATGAATTTTCTGCCGCTGGGCGAGGGCACCGAGCGCCTGGGCGAGCGTCTGAGCGTGCTGGCCGGACGGCCCGTGCTGCGTCTGGACCGCGACAGCACGCGCCGTCCGGGCCGCATGGAGGAAATCCTGGCGGCCTTTGCCCGGCAGGAATCGCCCATCCTGGTGGGCACCCAGATGCTTTCCAAGGGCCATCATTTCCCGCAAGTGACTCTGGCCGTGGTGGCCGACGGCGATCTGGGCCTGAATCTGCCCGATTACCGCGCGGCCGAGCGCACTTTTCAATTGCTGGTCCAGTCCGCCGGGCGGGCCGGACGGGGCGAAAAACCGGGCCGGGTGCTGATCCAGACCCGCGACGTCAGCCACTACTGCTGGCAGTACGTGCAAACGGGCGATTATGAAGGTTTTTACGCGGCGGAACTGGCCCGCCGCCGCTTGCGGCAGTATCCGCCCTTTGTGCGCCTGGCCTTGATCCGCATGTCCTTCGGCGTTGAGGAAAAGGACGGACCAGCGGCCCTGAATGAACTGACCGCCGCGCTGCGTCTGCGGGCGCGCGAACTCGACGTCCGCATGCTGGGGCCCGCGCCCGCGCCTCTGGCGCTGCTGCGGGGGCGGCGGCGTTTCCATTGTCTGCTCAAAGCCGGGGACTGGCAGGTACTGCGCCAGCTTTATTTCTTTGCCAAAAGCCGGAAAGCCGCCGCGCCGCTGCGACTTTTCCTTGACCTCGATCCTGTTAATATGCTGTGATAGTCGGCATATCTTTTTGAGGGGCGGGCGCGTCATCCGCTCCGCGTCGTTGCGCCATGTGGAAAACGTCAGGCCCGGGCCGGCGTTCTCCGGAGGGGGAGCGCGCGGCGTTGGTCTGGTCTGTGCTCTACAGGAGGAGAAATGAGGGGTCTGCGCGTTTCCTGTCTTTTGCTCGCGCTTCTCGCGGGCATGGCGTCAACGGTTCTGGCCGAGGGTTTCGCCCTCAACGAGTGGAGCGCCAGGGGCGTGTCCCTGGCGGGGGGCATGGTGGGGCGCGCCGACGACGTATCGGCCCTGGCCTACAATGCGGCGGGCATCACCCAACTGCCGGGCGCGCATGTCATGGGCGGCCTGGCTTTCATCGCCCCTATCGGCACCATCATCGCCGAAACGGGCGGCATGGAGCACGGCACCACCACCAAACCGGCGGTCTGGCTGGCTCCGCACGGTTATGCCAGCTACCAGCTCAACGACAATGTCTGGCTGGGCCTGGGCGTATTCTCGCGTTTCGGGGTGGGCAACAGCTATGACGGGAGCTGGACGGGAAGATACAATATTTATGACGTGGGCCTGCAAACCGTTTCTTTTGTACCCACCCTGGCCTACAAGATCAACGACGTCTTTTCCGTATCTCTGGGGGTGGAGGCCCTCTACGCCAGCGTGTACATGGGGAGCAAAATACCCACCCTCACAGGCGGTCCGGTCTGGGACAACGACATGCAGGTTGAGGGGCAGGGATGGGGCGTGGGCGCGCATCTGGGCCTGCATATGCGTCTCAATGACCAGTGGTCCGTGGGCCTCGCCTACAAGAGCCAGGTCACCCTCAACATCAACGGCGACGCCGATTTCGGCTGGCAAGGGGACAATCTGCTGACCAGGGCGGCGCATTTGCCCGACGCCCGCAACTGCTCGGCCAATGCCACGGTGCAGCTTCCGGATTCCCTGGCTCTGGGCATCGCTTACAAGCCGCTGGACAATCTGAGCTTTGAGGTGGGCACGGTCTGGACGCGCTGGTCCACCTACAATGCCCTGAATGTCTATTTTGACAGCGGCTACGGCTCCGTCAGCAACAAGGAATGGCGCGACGGCTGGAACTTCAACGCCAGCGTGGAGTACAAGCCCCTGGACTGGTGGAGCCTGCGCGCCGGTTTTTCCTATGAAACGCCGGTGCTCAATGAGGATCACGCCGATTTTATGATGCCCACCAACGGCCGCACCACCCTCAGTGTGGGCACGGGCGTGCGCTGGAATGACTGGACCTTTGATTTCGCCTACGCCCACCTCTGGATCAATCCCACGGACTATGACAGCACCGACGCCGCGGGCATCCGCAACAATATCTTTAACGGCGGCGTCAGCGGCGGCCATTCGGAAAATGTGGTGGCCAATATTTACATGTTTTCCGTCGGTTATACTTTTTAGAGCCGCTTAATGGTACGACTCTGCGCGGCCGGGACACCATGTTCCGGCCGGTAAGTTCCACGCCTCCGTCAACGGCTCGCTTCATTTGACTCCGCGGACAATTTTAAAAGAAAATTGCTCTGAAGCCGGCAAACGCCCATAGGGGTTTGCCGGCTTTCTGTTGTATGGCATATATTTTGCACATCTTAAGCGCCCGGCAAAGAAATGACGTCCGCAACAAGGAAGGTATTGTGGCGGATTCCGGTCGGGGCGGGAAAGTCAAGAATTTCTGTAGAAATTTTATTGACAATTTCCAGAATTTGCACAACTCTCAAAACTCCCTGTGAACAGAAGGGGAAAAGCATTCAGGAGGACTGTCATGAAACGCATTATTGCCGCTTTGGCACTTGTGCTGACGCTTGCTCTGCCCGGTCTGGCCGCGGCGGAAGGCACCGGCATGTATCTGGCCCCCAAGTTTCTGATGAGCATTCAGGATACGGGACGGATGGAACGTTCGTCCGGGCTTGCGGGTTCGGGGGTGGACGATTACAGCCAGTTCACCTTGGGTGGGGCTCTGGCTCTGGGCTATGATTTCTGGCCGCAACAAATGCTGCCCCTGCGCGCTGAAATTGAATTCGCCCTGCGCGGCAACAGCGAACATAGCTGGAGCGACGGCGGCACGAATGTGAGCGACGTCAAGGGCACCTGGAACAACTCCACGCTCTTCGCCAACCTGTTCTGGGACTTCCACAACGATACGCCCTTCACGCCTTATATCGGCGCTGGCTTGGGGCTGGCCTTCAACTATACCGGCTATGATTTCACCACCACCAACGGCAGCAAGTTCTCGGTCGATGACCGCTTCACCAATTTCGCCTGGAACGTGGGCGTGGGCGCGTCTTACAGCTTCAACGAAAATCTCGCCATTGACGCTTCCTACCGTTTTGTGGGCCTGGGCTACAACGAGGTCAGCGCATATCACAACGGTCAAAAGTATGAGGTCGGCAACGATCCTTACAATAACGAATTCATGCTGGGGCTGCGTTTCGCTTTCTAGACCGTATTTCGTATCCTTTTGAAAAGACGTTCTTCGCGATATACGCGGAGAACGTCTTTTCATTGCATTTTTCCGGAAACTATATAAAAAGATTGACGCTATGAAGAAAGAATGTAATGCTTTAACTCTGGAGAAAACATTTTTCCCTTTTGGAGGAAGCGACATGAAACGTATTTTGGCTGTCTTGGCTTTGATGGCGGTTCTGGCCCTGCCGGGCTTGGCTCAGGCCGAAGTGAACGGCTTTTATCTGGCCCCTAAATTTCTGATGTCCATTCAGGATACGGGCGTCATTTCCCGTCCGTACAGCGACATGACGGACGAGAGCTACAGCCAGTTCACGCTGGGCGGCGCGCTGGCCGTGGGCTATGACTTCTACCCCCAGCAGCAGATCCCCCTGCGCGCTGAAATTGAATTCGCCCTGCGCGGCAACAGTGAAAAGAGCTGGGATTCCATCTATAATGGTGACAGCATCAGCACCAAGGGACTCTGGAACACCTCCACTCTGTTCCTGAACCTCTACTATGACATTCAGACCGGCACCCCCTTTGTGCCTTATATCGGCGCGGGCGCGGGACTGGCCTTCAATTATGTGGAATATACCGTGGATGGTCCTGGTTACAATAATAGTGCCAGTGACAATTTCACCAATTTTGCCTGGAACGTGGGCGCGGGCGTGGCCTACAACTTTAACGAAAACTTTGCCGTGGACCTGGGCTATCGCTTCATGATGATGGGCTACAACGAAGTTTCCAAGGGCGACACCAATATCAGCAACCAGCCCTATAACAACGAATTCATGCTGGGCCTGCGCTTTACCTTCTAAGGCCTGCTTTGCAGTGTACAAAAAAACCCGCCGATCGGCGGGTTTTTTTGTACTTCTGGTCTGTTGCGCTGGCACCTTCTCTGTTTTCACAAAGGACGGCATTTGTGTGCCGTGTTCTGATAACAATTTTTGTTATCACAGGAGGTTAGAAGAAATTTTCTAGAGAAAAATTCTGATTCTCGGGCAAAAAAAAATGTTTTTCCTCTTGACAATCCGTCCCGCCTTACGGTTCGGAAGCTGGGCGAAGATAGCTAAAAAAACAGCGTATAACTGAGAAAAACAGAGAAAATTTTACTTATTATTGTGGAAAAAAATTATTCCAAATTGTTCATGAGAGGGAGCGGCAAGGTTAAAGCCTTGCCCCATAAGGCTTTGGCGGCAGGCCCCATTATCCACGCTATTAAAAAATAATTATGTATTTCACATGATTATCTAATAAAGTCTTTGGGGAAAACAAAAGAAGCCACTGCCCCAGAGCGCAGCTAACCCTCCATTGCCCGTGTCCGGCCTTTCAGGCTACAAGCCCTGCATGCGAGATCAATGGGCCGAAATTTCTGAAAATCTCAAGAAAATGCTGGATTCCGGCATTTTTAAGGTTTGGATCGCTCCTTTGCGCGCCACGCTGGAAGACGGGGTGGTGCGCCTTGTGGCGCCCAACGCGTTTATGGCCGGTTGGCTGGAAAGCCGGATGCTTTCCACCTTGCGCGAAGCGGCGGCCCCGGTATTGGGTCTGTCGCCGGAGGCCGTGGAAATACGTATTGAGATTGCCGGAAGAGATCGCGACGCCGCTCCGCAGGCGGCTTCCACGGCTGACCTTGCCGCGCGGGTTTTGCCGCAACGGCAGGCCGATCTGCCCATACCTCCCGCCGTGCCCGCTTTACGGCGGGAGGCGCGCTGGCGCTATTGCTTTGAGGATTTTGTGGTGGGGCCCAGCAACAGCATGGCCGTGGCGGCCGCGCAGGATGTCTGTCGTAGCGGTGATGTGCAGACCCTGTTTGTGAACTCCGCCTCGGGTCTGGGCAAAACACACCTGGCCCAGGCTGTGGGCCAGGCGCTCAGCCGAAAAGGCAATGACGCGCGCGTGGCCTATCTCACGGCCGAGGAGTTCGCCTCGCGCTTTGTGGCCTCCTTGCGCAGCCATGACGTGGAGGGCTTCAAATCCCGCCTGCGGGATCTGAATGTGCTTTTGCTGGAAGACGTGCATTTTTTTCAGGGCAAGGAAAAAATGCAGGATATGGCCCTCGCCGTGGTCAAAAGTCTGCAGGCCAAGGGCGGCCGGGTGATTTTCACCTCTTCGTTTTCGCCGCGTGAACTCCAGCGGGTGGACAGTCAGCTCGTCTCGTATTTCTGCTCGGGCATTCTGACGAATATGGGACGTCCCGACGAAGAGATGCGCCGCCGCATCCTCACCCGCAAGGCCAAAAGCTTTCAGGTGCTCTTGCCCGACCCGGTCTGCGACCTGCTGGCCACCCGCCTGCGCGGCGATGTGCGCCAGATGGAATCCTGTCTGAACAGCCTCATATTCAAGGCCCGTCTGCTCAATTGCGGCTTGAATCTGGATCTGGCGCTGGAAGTGCTCAACCAGTACGCCGGCGTGGAATGCGGGCCGGATCTGCCCACCATCATCCGACTGGTCTGCGAGAGCTACGGCCTGGAGCAGCGCCAGCTCTGCTCACGTTCCCGCCGCCGGGAATGCGTGCTGGGCCGCAATACCGTCTACTATCTGGCGCGCAAGCACACTGAACTTTCGCTGGAGGAAATCGGCGAGACGTTCAACCGTCGCCATTCCACGGTCATCAAGGGCATCACCTCGGTGGAGCGCGAGCTTTCCAAAGAATCCAGCCTGGGCCGCCAGATCGCCAGAGCCGTGGACCTTATTGAGCGCAACGCCGGTCTGGGAGCGGCCCAATGAGGCCCGGTTCTTTTCTCTTCGGATAAAAAATCCCTTTTTTTAGTACTCATATTCTGCGGTTCTGATATTCAAGAAATATCGCGGCATCTGATTTCATTGTTGTGGTGGAATCATCTTATATCATTTTCGTGATTGGATTTTTTATCGTTTGACATGGAAATATCTGATATTTACTGCATGAAGATTTTTTGTCCTTTTTCGTAAAAAGAACGACTTTTTTATTGCTCTGAACAAGAAAATAGGCAATATAATGAAGAGTATTCGCGAATAGCTGTTTACGGCCGGGGCATGCCCTCGGATCGGCAGCGTTATATTTCATCATTGTCGCTATTTTTCGTGCATAAGCTCCCTGTCCACTTTGAGGGAGAGCTTTATCAGAGCAGGGCTCCCATGGAAAACCAGACCAAGATCTTCGTTGATAATGCCATCGGCCAGAGCAGTGAATACAACATGCTGATGAATCTCTCGCGCCTGAGCGTGAGCAAGCATCTGATTGATGAGCATTTCACGCTCATCTGGGCCAATGAGTACTACTATGAACTGATCGGCTATCCCAAGGAAGAATACGAACGCCTGTTTGAAAACCGCCCCGACAAATTTTATGCGGCGGATCCGGAGAACTGGAAGATCCTCGTCGATAAAGTGACCGAAACGCTCGCCAGCGGCGCTTCCGGCTATCAGCTTATAGGCAGGATGCGCCATAAAAGCGGCAGAATGATGTGGGTCAAGCTGTCGAATATCTTCACGGACGAAATGATCAACGGCCACCGCGTTTCCTACACCGTGATGGCGGATGTCAGCGAGCTGCAGCAGACCTTGCTTGAACAGAGCATCACCTACAACAATATTCCCGGTTTTATCGCCAAGTTCCGGATTCGGGAAAACGGCTTCGAGTTTGTGGAGGCCAATGAAAAGTTCACTCGGCTTTTCGGGCGGTCCGATTATGCGCTGGACAGTCCGGTCGCGGTCAGGAATCCGGCCGTGCTCAGGGATAACCATGAACTCATGCGCCGGGGGGAGCCTGTCAATTTTGTTCTCCAGGCCAGGGAAAAGGACGGAAACAACGTCTGGCTGCAGGTTTCCGGTGAATGCATGGACTGGCAGGACGGCGATCCGCTTTATTTGTTTGTATATATAGATATCAGCGAGCTTCTGGAGCAGCGCGAACTGCAGAAGCAAACCAGTCGGCGGCTGGAGCAGCTGGCCTTTGTGGACCCGGTGACCGAGGGACGCAACCGCACCAGTTTTGATATTGATGCCGGAGGGGCCATCCGCTCCGCCGCGCCCGGCAGTTATGCGCTGGTCTGGCTGGACATCCAGAAATTCAAGCTGGTCAATGATTTTTTTGGCGTGGAGGCCGGCGACAGAGTGTTGCGGCATTGCTATAAAAGCGTGCAGGCTCATCTGGAGGACGGCGAATACGTGGCCCGCCTGGCGGCGGACGGCTTCAACCTCTTGCTGTGGGACGCGACCAGGGAAAGGCTGGAAGAACGCCTGAACCGCATGGCCGAGGACGTCAACCGCTTTGAGCCGATAGTCCGGCGCAAGTATATTATCTCCTTCTCCGCCGGTATCTACCACATTGACGACCCGTCCCTGCCGCTGATCCAGATTCAGGACAGGGCCAACATTGCCCGTAAAAATGCCGGCGCCGCCGTGGGCAACGGCCTGTGCGCCTGCCGGATGTACAGCGAGCAGGACCGTCTGCGCTCCCTGCGTGAAAAGGAAATGGAAAACCGCATGCGCGGCGCGCTGGAGCGGGGGGAATTCATCGTCTATCTCCAGCCCAAGCAATCCCTGAAAAAATCCTCCATTGCCGGCGCTGAAGCTCTGGTGCGTTGGAATGCCCCGGAAGGCCTGATCTCTCCCGCTGAATTCATCCCTCTGTTTGAGCAGAACGGTTTTATTGTGGACCTTGATCTCTATGTTTTCGAGCAGGTCTGCGCCATGCAGCGCAAGTGGCTGGACAACGGCGTCGCGGCGGTGCCGGTATCTGTGAACATGTCGCGCACGCACCTTTCGGACCCGCATTTTCTTGATCACTATGAGAGCATCCGGCAAAAATACGGCGCACCTCCGGGCCTGCTGGAAATTGAACTGACGGAGAGCCTGGTGTTTGAGAATCCGCAGTTGCTGATCCGCTTCATTGATCAGATCCGCGCCCATGGCTACCATTGTTCCATTGACGATTTCGGCAGCGGCTATTCCTCGCTGAACATCCTCAAAGATTTGAACGTCAACGCCCTCAAGCTGGACAGAGTCTTTTTCTCCTCAAAGGAAGTGGGCAACGCCCGTGAGCAGGTGGTCATCGTCTCGGTTATTGATCTGGCCAGAAAGCTCAGCATGGTTACAGTGGCTGAAGGCGTGGAGACAGAGCCGCAGGTGGATTTTCTGCGCCGCACGGAGTGCGATATGGTCCAGGGCTATGTCTTTTCCCGGCCCGTGCCTCTAGCGGAATTCGAGCGGATGGCCTATGGCCGTGAAATCGCCGCCTGAATTGCCGGGCCGCACTTCGGCTGCCATAAAAAAGACGCCCCGTACGGGGCGTCTTTTTGTCGGCACAGTCCGGGACCGTGTGCCCCGTAGGGTTATTCTGCGGCCTTGGCGGCCTGGTGCTCGGCAATAACTTTTTCGGCCACAGGCTGCGGCGCTTCCTCGTAATGGTCAAATTCCATGGTGAAGAAGCCCTGACCGCCGGTCATGGAGCGCAGGTCCGGCGCGTAGCGCAGCACTTCGCTCATGGGCACGTGGGCCTTGATTTCGGTGATGCCCGCCTGGGAGTCCGAACCCAGCACCTTGCCCCGACGGGAGGAAAGGTCGCCGATCACGTCGCCCATGCTTTCATCGGGAATGGACACGGTCAGCAGCACGATGGGCTCCAGCAGCACGGGTTTGAGGCTTTCCATGGCTTTTTTGAAGGCCAGGGAACCAGCCACCTTGAAGGCCATTTCCGAGGAGTCCACGGTGTGGTAGCTGCCGTCGTAAACCTTGACGCGGAAGTCCACCACTTGGCAACCGGCCAGAAAACCGCGCGCGGCCGCTTCCTGAACGCCCTTGTCGATGGCCGGAATGTACTGGCGCGGGATGACGCCGCCCACAATGGCGTCTTCAAAGACATAGCCCGAGCCGCGTGGCAGGCCTTCCATCTCGATCCAGCAGTCGCCGAACTGGCCGCGCCCGCCGGATTGCTTTTTGTGGCGGCCCTGCACCTGGCATTTGCCGCGTACGGTTTCGCGGTAGGGCACCTTGGGCGTTTTGAGCACGATGTCGATCTTGAAACGGCGCTTGGCCTTTTCCACGGAAAGTTCAATATGCAGCTGGCCCATGCCGGAGAGCAGAATGTCGCCGTTCTCTTCGTCGCGGCCCAGGCGGAGGGTGATGTCCTCGTCCAGCAGACGCTGGATGGCCGCGTAGACCTTGTCTTCCTCGCCTTTTTCCTTGGGGGCCAGGGCGTAGGTGATCAACTGCGGCGGCAGTTCGGGCATGGGCAGGGCGAAGGGCGCTTTTTCGTCGCAGAGGGTGTCGCCGGTGCGCGTGTTCTTGAGTTTGGCCACGGCCACAATGGCGCCCGGACCCACGGGATCCTTGCAGGGGGTCTGGGTTTTGCCCACCAGATAGAGCAGGCTGCCCAGGCGTTCGTTTTCCTCGCTGCGCATGTTCCTGAGTGTGGCGTCGCCGTTGATGGTGCCGGAAAGCACCCGCAGGATGGAAAGCTGCCCGGCAAAGGGATCGGCCAGGGTTTTGAACACAAAGCAGGCCACCGGGCCGTCCGGATCGGGCGCGCGCTCGGCCCCGGCGGCGTCTTTAAAGGCCGGGTGGTCCAGCGGCGAGGGCAGCAGGGCTTCCACCGCATCCAAAACGGCTTTGCCGCCCTTGTTCTCCAGGGCGGAGCAGACCAGCACCGGGGTCAGCTCGCCGCTGAGCACGCCCTTGCGCAGGCCGGATTGCAGGTCTTCCAGAGAGAGGCTGCCTTCCTCCAGATATTTTTCCATCAGGACTTCATCGCTTTCCGCGATATTTTCCACGGTGACGTCGCGCAGCAGGCTCATGTCGTCCAGCAGGTCGGCGGGAACTTCCGCTTCGCTGACAGAGCCGTTTTCGCCGAAGATGAGGGCTTTGCCTGCCAGCACGTCCACCATGCCCGTGAAAGCCTCGCCCTGGCGGATGGGCAGTTGCAGGGCCACGGGTTTGACGCCCAGGGCCGCCAGACCGTCAAAGGCCATGTGAAAATCGGCCCGGTCGCGGTCCAGCTTGTTGATGACGATCATGGCCGGCAGGCTTTCCGCGCGGACCATGCTCCAGAATTTTTTGCTCAGGGGGCGCACGCCGTCCACGGCGTCCAGCACGAAGAGCACGCTGTCCACGCCCTTGAGCAGGCATTCCATATCGCCGGTGAAGTTGCCGTCGCCGGGAATGTCCAGCAGGAAATGGCGGTTCTTGTTCCAGAGATAGGTGGCGCAGGCAGGCTGCACCGAACCGCGGCGGCGCACTTCCTCGGGTTCGTAGTCGAGGTTGGTGGTGCCGTCTTCAACGGCGCCCATGCGGGTCACGGCCCCGGCGTTGAACAGCAGCATTTCGGCCAGCGACGTTTTGCCGCAGCCGCCGGTGCCGACGAGAGCGAAAGTGCGTTGCATTTCCAGAGGGGTTGGCATGGTTTTCTCCCTTAGTAAGCGATATGGCGGCGCGAAAAAAGAGCGCGCAAGCCGGGTGAACGAAACCAGGGAAGGCCCGCGCGCGGGCCGCGCGCGCCAATCAGGATTAACGATACAGTCTTGCACGGAAAAAGGGAAGAGCCCCGCGTCCCTGCCATGACCCTGCCGGGTACGGGGCCCGGCGACACGGCGCCCTTCTGCCGCTTACCGGGCGCGGGCGCTTGACAGGGCCGCCGGCAATGGCGAGATTAACCGCAAAAGCGGGAGGCCGTGCCGATGATTCTGGAATGGGCCGCCGCCGGAGCGGTAATTCTGGCGGGCCTGATTTTCTGCCTGCGCATCATGCGGCGCGGCATCACCACGCTGGACCAGGACCGGGACCAGTATCTGGAGCGCATCCGGGCCGGTGAGCGCCAACTGGACGAGGACAGGAAAAATATTTCCCTGGACGAACAGTGCTGTGTGCTGCGCGCGGCGGTGGAGGATCTGTTGCGCCTGGCGGGCGACCCGCCCGGTCACGAGCTGTCGGGCAAAGGCACGCGCCTGGTGCTGCGCACCCCGGCGGGAGAGTGGCGCCTGGAACTGAGCATGCGCGAACGGTCCCTGCGCGGCACCCGCAAGGTGCTGCACGGCCGCAGCCGCTGGCTGCTGAGCGGATTCGACCGCGACGAAACCTTTGACGATCTGGCCGGCCTCATGCGCAGCCTCAACGCCCATCTGCGCGGCGACGAGATGGTGACGCCCGAACCGGCGCATCTGGCGCGCCGCCTTTCCCACCAGCGCTGACAGAGGCCGCCCGCCCGGCAATCACGCGCGCGGCAGACTTTGCATATAGGCGTCCATGGCGTCGGCCACTGTTTTGGAGCAGTGCACGGCCTCCACCACGGTTTTGGCCCCGCGCACCACATCGCCCGAGGCGAAGATGCCGGGATAGGTAGTGGCTCCGCGCGCGTCTGTTTTCACCAATCCGCGTTCGTTGATTTCTATGCCTCTGGACGTGGAAACGATCTTGTCCTTGGGGCCCTGGCCGATGGCGATAATCACGGAATCCGAGGGTTCCAGAAAATCCTCGCCTTCCACTTCGCGGGCATGGCCTTCCGCGTCATAGTCCAGGCGGCGGAATACAGCGCCTTCGGGCCGGATTTCCACGGGCCGCACGCAGGTGTGAAAGTCCACGCCGTCCACCCTGGCGTATTCCACTTCGCGCGGGCTGGCGGCCAGCGCGGGCTTGCGGGCGAACACCGTCACCTTGCGCGCGCCGTGGCGCAAAATGGTGCGGGCCGCGTCAATGGCCGCGTTGCCCGCGCCGATCACGCTGACAACTTCCCCCGGATTGTAGACCGCCGGATTGCAGAGATAGTCAATGGCGAAATGCACGTTGCCCAGGCTTTCGCCCTTGATGCCCAGGCTGTTGGGCCGCCAGACGCCCGTGCCGATGAAGACGGCGCTGTAGCCGTCCCGGAAGAGGTCGTCCATGCGCAATGCGCCACCGATGGTGGTATTGGGGCGGATGCGCACGCCCAGTTCCAGCAGGCGTTGCTGATAGCGGTCCAGAATGCTCTTGGGCAGGCGGAAGTCCGGAATGCCGTAGCGCAGCACGCCGCCGATGCGGTCGTGGGATTCGAAAATGGTCACGCTGTAGCCGCGCTGGGCCAGAATGATGGCGATGGTCAGTCCCGCCGGACCCGAGCCGATAATGGCGGCGGCCATGCCGTTCTGACGCGGCCGTGGCGGATGGTGCACGGCCAGAAAGCGTTCGGAGATGTAATTTTCGATGCTGCTGATATGCACGGGGCTGCCTTTTTTGCCCAGAATGCAATGCCCTTCGCACTGTTTCTCGTGGTCGCAGACCAAGGAACAGACAATGGAAAGGGGATTGTTGTCAAAGAGCATCTGTCCGGCTTCGTCGATATTGCCGTTCAGGAACTGTTCGATCATCACCGGAATGTTGGTGCTGATGGGACAGCCCGTGCGGCAGAGAGGCTTTTTGCAGTGCAGACAGCGCCGGGCTTCGTTGATGACATGCAGCGCCATGGCTTCTCCTTGTGCTTGAGGCCGCGCCGCCCGCCGGACGCGGGCGGCGCATCCCGCGTTCAATCGTCGCTTTTCACGCACAACTGCCGGAACCAGTCCGGCACGGGCACGGGGCGTCCCTGGGGATTGACCAGGGCGTGCTGGGTCATGCCTTCGGCCAGCAGGCGCGTCTTGTCCTCGTCCCATATCTCATATACAAAACGCAGTGAGGCCCGGCCCCATTCGCTGATGGCCGCGCGCACCTGCACCAGATCGTCATAACGGGCCGGTGCGCGGTAGCGGCACTGGGCTTCGCGCACGGGCAGGATGATGCCCTTTTTTTCCACGTCGGCGTAGCTCATGCCGCATTGGCGGATGTAGGCGTTGCGGGCGCGCTCGAAAAGGTGCAGGTATTCGGCGTAATACAAAACCCCCATGGTGTCCGTTTCACCGTAGGACACGCGATGGGGCAACCAGATTTCCGGAGTGGGAAAAACATGCACGGGCAAGCTCCTTGTTTCGGCGCGCGCCGCGAAGGCCGCGCGTCAGCATGGGCCGGGGGCGCGTTGCGCCCGGCCTTGATTGTGGTTTTGCTGGCGAGTCTCGCGCTCTCCGCCTGCGCCGGCAAGAAGCCGCAGCCCGAAGAACTGCCGCCGCTGGGGCCGCCGGTGGCCGTGCAGGAAAGCCCGGAATTTTTCGTCGCCAATCTGGCCCCCCGCAACCAGGATCTGACCAGCTGGAAGGACATGGCCCCTACCGTGCGCAAGTCTCTGCGCTATGTCAACAGCAAGCCGCAGGGCGCGGCGGCCGTCAAACGGCCGGGCCTGACCGTGACCTGGGGGGATCTCTCCCGCAGCCTGACCCGCCTGCGGGATCTGCTGCCGCGTCTGGATGCGGAGCCCGGCCTGCTGCTGGCGAACTTCCGCTGGGTGGAAGTGCCGGGCGGCATCAATTATTCCGGCTACTACGAGCCGCAGGTACGGGCCAGCCGTACGCGCAAGCCGGGCTATACCCAAGCCATCTACGGCCTGCCGCCGGATCTCGGGCGGGTGCGCGCCAAACGCGGCCGCTACCATGACCGCCGCACCATTGAGGAAAAGCAGGTGCTGGCCAACCGGGGCCTGGAACTGGCCTGGGCCGCGGACCCTGTGGACGTCTTTTTTCTGGAAATTCAGGGCTCGGGCCGCCTGATTTTTGACGACGGCACGCAGGCCTATGTGAACTATGCCGGGCAGAACGGGCACAAGTACAAGAGTTCGGGCCGGATCATGCGTGAAAAGGGTCTGCTCAGGCGCGGCGACATTTTCGAGCAGCGCGAGTGGTTCAGGAACAATCCCGAGCGGGTGCGCGAAATTCTCAACGACAATCCCAGCTATGTTTTCTTCAAATTCGGCAGCCGCGGGCCCACCGGGGCCATGGGGCATGAGGTGGACGACTGGCTCTCCCTGGCCACGGACCGGTCCTTTATCCCTCTCGGGTCTCTGGTGGCTTACGGTGTAAACGCGCCGGACGAGCGGCGCGGCAGCGTGCCCCTGCGCGGGATCGGTTTCGCCCAGGACGTGGGCGGGGCCATCAAGCGCAACCGTATTGATATCTTTTGCGGCGGGGACGCGCGGGCCAATTATGTGGCCAGCCATCTGGACGCCAAGGGACCGGCCTGGGTGCTGCTGGCCCGCTGAGGCCCGCTGGGTGCCGTGGAGGCCGTAGATGCCGCCGCTCACGCCGACCCGGCGGCTTGTGGGAAGGAATGAGGTCATGAAACATGTCAAAATCCGGCAAAATCCGGTTTCCGCCGCGGCCGGAGGCCGCCGGGAAAAAGGAGAGGCCCGCCGCGCCGCCATTCTGGACGCGGCGCTGGAAGAGTTCAGCGGCAAGGGCTTCACCATGGCCCGCATGGAAGATATCGCCCGGCGCGCCCGTGTCTCCAAGGGCAGTCTTTATCTGTATTTCCCCAATAAAAAAGCCCTGTTCGAGGGCGTGATCGAGGCGGCCTTCGCGCCTTTTTTCGCGCGCAAGCAGGCCATTTTGCAGGACGCCTCACTGGACCCACGCGAAAAGCTGCTGCGCATGTATGAGCCGTTGATCAGCGGCGGGCCGCGCTCGGCGTTGCGGCGCTGCGTGTGCCTGACCTTCAGCGAGGGCCTGCACAATCCGGAACTGATGGGCGGTTTTTACGAGCGCTTCCTTGCCCCCAATACAGCCCGCCTGCGCGAGGAGTTTCTGCCCGTCGCGCGGACCGTCAATGTGCGCGACGCGCTGGACCGCTTTCCTTTGCTGTTGATGGCGCCGCTGCTTTTCGGAGTGCTGCGCGCGGATATCTTCGCCAATCTGGAATCCCAGGACCTGATGGGTCTGTTCCGCGCGCATCTGGATATTCTTTTCCCCGCGCGGACGCCCGATCCGGTTCCCGCTCCGAATCCCGCCTCAGACCCGCCGGGCCAGCCAGACCAGGCCTGAAAGCAGCACAAAAAGCGCGCCGCCCAGCCAGAACAGTTCATCAAAACCCAGAATAAATCCCTGCCGGGTGATTTCATTGGCGATCCAGGCCCTGGCCTGGGGCAGGCTCATGCCGAGCTGTTCCAGAGCGCGCAGGGCCGCGTCCCAGACCGGGCTGTATTCGTTGACGCCCTCGGTCAGACGGGCGTGGTGCAGGGCCTCGCGCCGCTCCCACATGGTCGTGACCAGGGATGAGCCTATGGAACCGGCCAGCACACGCACACAGTTGGACAGGCTGGAGGCGGCGGCCAGCTCGCTGTTGGGCAGGCCGGAAAGGATGATGGTCGTGAGCGGCATGAAAAAGAGGGCCACGCCGATGCCCAGAATCAGCTGGGGCAGGGCCACGGAAAGGAAATCCATGCCCGGCGCGGAACCGGCGCGCCAGAAAAAGCAGCCGGCAAAGACCAGAAAGCTCAGGCAGGCCATCAGGCGCATGTCCAGGCGGCGGGCCTGCCTGCCCAGAATGGGCGAGATGATCAATGGAAACAGGCCCACCGGGGCCAGGGAAAAGCCGGCCCACATGGCCGTGTAGGAGAGGCGCGACTGAAGCATCAGGGGCAGCAGCACCACGGAGGCGAAGTAGAGCAGAAAGCCCAGACTGATGCAGATGGTGCCCACCGTGAAATTACGGTGCCGGAACAGGGAGAGGTTGACCACGGGATGCTTTTCCGTGAGCTCCCAGACGATGAAAAAGGCGATGCCCACCACGGCCGCCACGCCCAGAGCCACGATATAGCCCGAGGAGAACCAGTCGTGGTCCTTGCCCTCGTCGAGCATGAGCTGAAGACAGCCGATGCCCACGACCAGCAACACAAGGCCCACCACGTCAATGGGCGCTTTGCCGGTGGGGGTTTCCCGCCCGCGCAGCGGCGCGCGCAGCAACAACAGGCCCAGAGCGCCCACCGGCACGTTGACGAAAAAAATCCAGCCCCAGTGGTAATTGTCGCAGATCCAGCCGCCGAGAATGGGGCCGAGAATGGGGGCCAGTACCACCACCATGGACCAGAGGGACAGGGCCAGGCCGCGTTTTTCCGGGGGATAGCAGGCCAGCAGCAGGCTCTGTGAGAGCGGCAGGATGGGCCCGGCCGCCACGCCCTGGAGCAGACGGAAGAAAATCAGCATGCCGAGGCTGCTGGAGATGCCGCAGAGAAAGGAGGAAAGCACGAACAGGGCGCTGGCCACGAAGTAAAGTCGCACCTCACCCATCCGCCGGGCCAGCCAGCCGGTAAGCGGAATGGCCACGGCGTTGGCCACGCCGAAAAAAGTGATCACCCAGGTGCCCTGGGAGACGGCCACGCCCAGATTGCCCGCGATGGTCGAAAGGGCCACGTTGGCGATGGTCGAATCCAGCACGGTCATGGCCGTGAGCACGGCAATGCCCACCGTGGCCGTCACCAGCGGCCCGCCGCGCAGCGGCGTGAGCGCGGCCTCGCTCATAGTCCGGCCTGATGCGTGGCGGCGGACCCGGCCTGGGTATTGGCCGCGATGACGGCGCGGATGCGCTCGTCCACAGGCGCGAAATCTACGGGCGGGGTCTGGGCGGCCAGACTGGCCGGCGGCTCGGGCCGGGGCGCGGTAAGCAGCATGGGGCCGTCCTGGTCCTTAGTGTCAACTTCCACGGTCACGGACAGGCCCACCAGCAGGGGATGCGCCCGCAGTTCGTCTTCCGGAATGGCGATGCGCACCGGCACGCGCTGGACCACCTTGATCCAGTTGCCCGTGGCGTTCTGGGGCGGCAGCAGCGAGAAGACGCTGCCCGTGCCCGCCGCGAAGCCCTGAACCGTGCCGTGATAGGTCACGGAACCGCCGTACATGTCGGCCCTGACCAGGGCGGGCTGGCCGATGCGCATGCGTCGCAGCTGGCTTTCCTTGAAATTGGCGTCCACCCAGAGGCTGTCCAGCGGCACAACGGCCAGCAGGGCCTTGCCGGGCGTGACGTATTCACCTACCTGCACGGCGCGACGGGCCACCTGGCCGCGCACGGGGCTGCGCACCGTGGCGCGCTGCAAATCGAGCCAGCGTTCACGCACCGCGGCTGCGGCTTCTCTGACGGCGGGCTGCCCGTCCACCGGCGTGTCCAGCAGCACGGCGGTCAGGGCGTTGCGCTGGGCTTCGGCCACAGCCAGAGCGTGACGGGCCGTAGCCACATCCTCGGCGCTGTGGATGAATTCCTCCTTGCGTACGGCCTTGTCCCTGATCAGGAGCTGGCGGCGCTCCAGGTTGCCCTGCTGGCGCTGAAGGTCAATCTTGCGCATGGCGATATTGGCCTCGCTCTGGCGCAATTCCGCCTCCAGTTTGCAGGTTTCGCGCACCGCCGTGGCCAGGCTGACCAGAGCGTGCTCATAGGCCAGCCGGGCGTCCACCGGGTCGATGGGCACCAGGGCCTGACCGGCTTCCACCAGGTCGGTGTCGTCGGCCAGTACCGCCGTGACCCGACCCGCCACCTGCGGCATGACCGTGACCGTGTTGCCGGCCGCATAGGCGTCGTCCGTGCTTTCCGCATAGCGCAGTACCGTGACCCACCAGATACCCCAGGCCAGGCCCACAGCCAGAAAAAAGCCCGCGAGCAGGAACAGGGCGCGCGCCCGTCGGCCGGCCCGCATTCTGCTGAAATCCGGCAGGCGGTGGGGCGGCGTAACGGGCTGCCCCTCCGGTTGTTTTTGCACTTCGTCCATGCCGATCCTTTATTTTTTCAGGGTATAGTACTGACCGGTCAGTACTATACCCTGAAAAAAACGTCTGTCAACGGGAATAGCACTCTTCCCCTTGACAGACGTTTTTGCAATATACCGTAATGTTACAGAAAAACTGAAGCCAATGCGCGTTTTTCTTTCCTTTACGGCATCCAGCCCGCCTCAGGCTTCCAGAAAGGCTTTGTAGGCTTCCAGGGTGGCGTGCAGGTCCGCCACGCTGGCCAGTTCAAAGGGGCTGTGCATGGAAAGCACGGCCGGGCCCAGGTCAATGACCCGCATGCCGTAGGCCGCCAGAAAAAGGGCAACCGTGCCGCCGCCGCCCAGATCCACCTTGCCCAGTTCGGCGGTCTGCCAGGGAATGCTTTTGGCGTTGTACAGGCCGCGCAGCTCGCCGAAAAATTCGGCGTCCGCCTCGCTGGCCCCGTATTTGCCGCGCGAACCCGTAAACTTGGAGAAGCAGGGGCCGTAGCCCAGCTGGGCCGCGTTCTGCTTTTCATGCACTTCCTGAAAATCCGGGTCCAGAGCGGCCTGCACGTCGGCGGACAGGGCGCGGCTGTGCAGCAGCACGTGCGAGGCGGGCGTGCCCGGAGCCCAGGCCCGGGCCAGATCCTCCACGCAGTACTGGAAAAAGCGCGAGGCCGCGCCCGTGGCCCCGTCCGAGCCGATTTCCTCTTTGTCCCAGAAGATCACAGCCATGTTGCGCGGCCCGGCTTCAGCCGTGAGCAGGGCTTCCAGGGCCGTGAACACGCAGATGCGGTCGTCCTGCCCGTAGCCGCCCACCAGGGCCTTGTCAAAACCCACGAAGCGCGCCGGTCCGGCGGGCACGGCCTGAAGTTCGGCGGTGATCAGGTCTTCTTCGTTGATGCCGTATTTTTTGTGCAGGATGTCCAGCAGTTGTTCCTTGACCGGCTCTTTGGGCGCGTCCTTGTCCTTTTTGCCGCCTTTGGCCTGTTTGGGGCTGTGGGCCAGGATGATGTTCAGCTTTTCGGCCTCAAAGGCTTCGCTGATGGTCTGGCCGCTCTGTTTCTGGGCCAGATGCGGCAGCAGGTCCGCGATGCAGAACACCGGTTCGCCCGGCTTTTCTCCGATGCTCACCGTGAGGCTTTCGCCGTTTTCGCGGATGATCACTCCGTGCAGGGCCAGGGGCCGCGCCAGCCACTGATATTTGCGGATGCCGCCGTAATAGTGGGTCTTGGCCTGGGCCACGCCGGGCTGCTCGATGAGCGGGCGCTGCTTGAAGTCCAGGCGCGGGGTGTCGGCGTGGGCCGCGATGAGCGCCAGCCCTTCCTCCAGCGGTTGGGAGCCGCGCCGGGCCGCGAACAGGGCTTTGCCGCGCAGGGGCCGCAGCACGCGCTCCGCGCCGAAGTCCTCGCTGTACCCTGCCCGGGTCAGGCGTTCGCGCACGTAGTCCACGGTTTCGCGTTCGGTCTTGCAGCGGGTCAGAAAGTCGATGTAGCGGGCGGCCAGGGCTTCCATGTTCTTACGCTGCTTGGCGTCGTCATAGCTTTCCCAGGCGCTTTGCGGTTTGTAAGCCAATGTCTTTTCCATGGTATGCTTCCTTTTCGGCTATGAGGTATGTTTGTTGTCCGCCACATGCAGCGCCGTTTGCAGGGCGCGCAGCAGCGGCGGGTATTCATTGCTTTCCAGGGTGCGCGGGTCCAGGCAGAAATGATCGTCCTCCAGACGGCCCAGCAGGGGCGGATCCGTGTCCAGCAGGGCGTTTTTCAGGGCCGTGGCGCTGAGCCGCGCGGGCTTGAGGCAGACCAGGCTGGTGGGCAGGTCATACTGGGGAAAGGCTCCCCCACCCACGCGCGAGACGTCCGGGCGCACGCTCACGGCGCAGGCCTCGCCCAGGGCTTTGCGCAGCCGGGCGGCCAGGGCGCGGGCGCGTTTGGCCAGTTCTTCGGGCCGCAGGCAGATGCGGCGCAGGGTGGGAATGCGCTCGCGGGCTTTGTCCGGGTCCAGATAGAGGCGCAAGGTGGCTTCCAGAGCGGCCAGACAGAGTTTGTCGCAACGCAGGGCGCGGGTCAGGGGATCGCGCTTCAGCGTGTCCACCATCTCCCTGCGTCCGGCGATGATCCCGGCCTGGGGGCCGCCCAGCACCTTGTCGCCGGAAAAGGTCACCAGATCCGCGCCGCCTGCCAGCACCGAGGGCACGGTGGGCTCGTTGGGCAGGCCGTAGGGAGAGAAATCCATGAAACTGCCGCTGCCCAGATCCTCAAAAAGCGGCAGGCCGCGCCCGCGCGCCAGAGACGCCAGTTCCGGCAGAGGCACGGCAGCGTGAAAGCCCACGATGCGATAATTGGAGGTGTGCACGCGCAGCAGGGCGCGGGTGTTTTCATTGATGGCCGCCGCATAGTCACGTAGATGGGTGCGGTTGGTGGCTCCCACCTCGCGCAATCGCGCGCCGCTTTTTTCCATGACTTCCGGGATGCGGAAGCTGCCGCCGATCTCCACCAGCTCGCCGCGCGAGACGATCACCTCGCCGCCCTTGCAGAAGCCGTCCAGCATCAGCAGCACGGCGGCCGCGTTGTTGTTGACCACCAGTGCGGCCTCGGCTCCGCTCAGGCGGCAGATCAGTTCTTCCACCAGCTCGTAGCGGCTGCCGCGCCCGCCGGTGCCCAGATTGAGTTCCAGATTGCAGTAGCCCCCGGCGGCCAGGGCCACAGCCTGCCGGGCCTCCTCGGCCAGCACCGAACGCCCCAGGTTGGTATGCACCACCACGCCCGTGGCGTTGAGCACGGGCCTGAGCCGGGGCCGCAGTCCGGCGCGGACATGGGCCAGCAAGTCAGGCAGTTGGGCGTCCAGGCTCAATCGGGCGGCCTCGCGGCAGTGTCCGGCGCGGATGTCCTCCCGCCGGGCGTCCCAGAACGCGGTGACCAGCTCGCGCAGCAGGACGCGCGGGGCCGCTTCCAGTTCGGGATCAGCCCCGGTCAGGGCGTCCAGGCAAAGGTCCGTGGCGGGAATGGCGCGGAAGAGTTCGTTCATGGCAAGGCCTTTGGCGGCGCGGCCGCCGACAGGTGTGGAAAGAGGGTGAAAAATTCGGCCAGCAGATAAAGGGAGCCGGTCAGCAGTATCGGGCGCTCGGGGGCCGTGCCTTCCACGCGGCGCGCGGCGGCCAGGGCTTTCGGCAGCGCGCGTGGCCCCGCCAAGGGCACGGCCGTGGCCGGGGGCAGGCTGTCGCAGGCCGCGGCCACCTCGCGGACATCGGCGGCGCGCGGATTGTCCAGGGCGGGGATGAACAGGGGGGCCGCGCCCAGCCGGTGCTTGAGCATCAGGGCCGAGGTGCGCCAGTCCTTGTCGCCTAGGCAGGAGAAAACGGCACCGGCGGGGCGGACGCCAGACTGTTCCAGATAATCCAGCGCCCGCAGCAGGGCGCGCATGCCATGGGGATTGTGCGCGCCGTCCAGCAGCAGGGCCGGGTAGTCCTCTGTGCCGGGCACGCTCTGCAAACGGCCCGGCAAAAAAGCGCGGGCCAGGCCTTCCGCCTGAGCGGCCGCATCGTCGGCCTGTCTGTCCAGCAGCGGGGCCAGCTGCCGCCAGGCCGTAAGGGCCAGCCCGGCGTTGACCATCTGATGCGGCCCGGCCAGCCCAAGACGGGGAATCCACGCGGCGGACAGGGCTTCGGCCTGATACAAGGGCGCATTATGGGCGCGCGCGGCTTCTTCAAGGCAACGCGCGGCCTCGGGGAATTGCGGGGCCGTGCAGAGCGGGACCGGGCCGCGCACGGCGGCGGCCTTGTCCCCGGCGATAGCCGCGAGGGTGGGACCCAGAACGTCCTTGTGGTCCAGGGCGATGGGCGCGTAACAGAGCAGGTCGGCGGCCACGGCGGTGGTGGCGTCGTGGCGTCCGCCCAGCCCGGCTTCCAGCACGGCCACGTCCACGCCTTCTTCCCGAAAGAGCAGCAGGGTCAGTACGGTGAGAAATTCAAAATAGGTCAGGCCGCCGGGTGGGGGAGCCACAGCCATGATCGCGTTGGCGTGCGCGGTCCAGGTTTCGCCGGGCAGGGGCTGCCCGTTCACGCGGATGCGTTCCTCGGGCGAGACGAAATGCGGCGAGGTGTACAGGCCGGTTTTGCAGCCGTGGGCCGCGCAGAGCGAGGCCAGAAAGGCCGCAGTGGAACCTTTGCCGTTGGTGCCCAGAATCTGGACCACCGTGAAGGGGGGGCGGGTCAGATCCAGAGCGGCCAGGGCGCGGCGCATGCGGTCCAGGCGCATGTCCATGTGGAAAAGGCCGAGGCCGTCCAGATGGGCCAGCACTTCCTGAAAATTGTGGAACATCGTGCTCATGGCCGCCACAGTATCCGAAAGCGGGCCGCCTGTCAGCGGGGGCGGGAGGGTGTCTCCCGCGCCGCGCCCCGGCGTTTTTCACGCGCCTTTTTCAGCCGGAAGCCCGCGTACAGCACGGCCAGCCAGAGCGGCAGCGCGAAAACCGCCGGGCGGGTGCCGTCCAGCCGGGTCATCAGCGCCAGCACCAGCGCCAGAAAGGCCAGGCAGAGGTAGTTCAGCCAGGGGCAACCCGGCGCGCGGAAGCTGTCTTTTTCGCCCTGGCCGCGCGCGTCGCGGATCCGGCGGAAGCGGATGTGGGTCAGGGCGATCATGCCCCAGGTCAGCAGGGCCGCGGCCGTGGCGACGGAGACCACATAGAGGAAGACCTGGCCGGGAAAGAGCCAGTTGAGCAGCACGATGACGGCCGTACAGAGCGCGGAGAACAGTGTGCCCAGATACGGAGCGCCCTGGCGGTTGAGCCTGGCGAAAAAGGCCGGGGCGTTGCCCTGCCGGGCCAGACTGTAGAGCATGCGCGCGTTGCTGTAGGCCCCGCTGTTGTAGACCGACACGGCGGCGGAGAGCACCACCAGATTGAGAATGCCTGCGGCCGCCGGAATGCCCAGACCGGAGAAGATCAGCACAAAGGGGCTGCCCTCCATGCCCACCTTGTTCCAGGGATAGAGAATCATGATCACCGCCAGCGCGCCGATATAGAAGAGCAGGATGCGGCGCAGCACCTGGCGGATGGCTCTGGGCAAGCTTTTTTTCGGATTGTCGGCCTCCCCGGCGGTGACCGCGATGAGCTCCGTGCCGCCGAAGGAGAACATGACCAGCACCAGAGAAAGCAGCATGCCCGAGAGGCCGTGCGGGAAAAATCCGCCGTGCGCCCAGAGGTTGGCGAAGCCCGGCCCGTTGGCTCCCTGCGGATCATGTCCCGCGTTGAGCAGAACCAGTACCGCGCCGAGGCCGATCATGCCGATGACGGCCGCCACCTTGACCAAGGCGAACCAGAATTCCAGTTCGCCGTAGAGCCGCACCTGGATCAGGTTGACGGCCGTGACCCCGGCCAGTACCAGAAAGGCCGTGAGCCACTGCGGGAAATCCGGCAGCCAGTAATTGACGTAGATGCCCACCACCGAAAGTTCGGTCATGCTCACGGCTACGTAGAGGAACCAGTAGTTCCAGCCCGAGAGAAAGCCGGGGAATTCACCCCAGTAGGCATAGGCGAAATGGCTGAAGACCCCGGCCACGGGCTCGGCCACGGCCATTTCGCCCATCATGCGCAGGATCAGCCAGATCACGGTTCCGCCCAGCAGATAGGCCGGCAACACGGACGGTCCGGCCAGGGAAATGGAAGCGGCGGAACCGTAGAACAGGCCGGTGCCGATGGCCCCGCCCAGCGCGATCATCTGGATATGCCGGTTTTTCAGGCCGCGCCGCAGTTCCTTTTGCCCTTCGTGCCCGTGTTCCACGCCGTCCTCCTTGCCGTTCAACGTGCCGGAACTGTACAGACAATCGTCGTGGGCGGCAATGCGGGGAGGGACTCTCCAGGCGGGAGCACAGTATGGGAACGCCGGACTCCGCTCACTCCCGCAAGGCCGCGGCCACGGGAATGCGCCAGCAGCTTACGGCAGGGAGCAGGGCGGCCAGACCGCCCAGGCCCAGGGTCAGGCCGAAGGTCAGCAAAAAGTCGGCACCGAGGCTCACGGGCGCGAGCACGCCGGTCTGTTGGGCGAAAAGCTGTGCGGCCCAGCAGGTCAGGCCATAGCCCAGAACCAGGCCCAGCAGGCCGCCCAGGGCCAGCAGCAGGGCCATTTCCAGCCAGAGAGCCAGGGCCCCGTAGCCGCGTGGCGCACCCAGGGCCCGCAACACGGCCAGAGTCGCGCGGCGGCGGGGCAGGCCCGCGAACACCGCCATGAGTACCCCGGACAGCACGGCGGCCTGGGCCAGCCAAGCCATGCCGCTGAGCAGGCTTTGCACATCTCCCAGCACGTTATAGAGGCGCAGCAGCACTTCCGCCGGGAACAGGGCCACGCTGCGCTCCGTGCGCAGGGCGGCGCGCAGACGGTAGGCGCCGGCCACGGAGCGCGGTTTGATCACCAGGGCGGATACGGCCCCGTCGTGCGCGGCGTGCGCATGGTTTTTTTCTTCTTCAGCGTGCTCCTCGTCGTGTTCCGCCGGACCGTGCGCGTGCATGGCCCGCACTGTGGCGGCGGGCACCAGGATGGCACGGTCCCAGGGCGTGCCCGTGGGCGGCAGTTTGCCGCGCACGGTGTAGGCCATTTTATGCACATCCGTGGGGGACAGGGCCGCCGCGCCGTGCGTGCCGTGAAATTTTTGGCCCGGCTCCAGCGGCACCAACGCGCCTGCGAACGCGTCCGTGGCGTCGGCGAAATGGCCCGCGCCCTCCAGAAATACCTCTTCCACGCCCGCGATGGGGTGTTTTTGCCAGGTATCGCCCAGCAGAATGGGGGAAAACCAGGCCACGCCCGGATCATGGGCCACGCTTTCGACCACGTCGCCGCTGAGCAGGGGCAGGGGCGTACCGTCCAGATAGACGGCCGAAAGCACCAACTGGCTTTCACTGCCGGGCGCGCCCGCCAGCAGGTCGAATTTGTCCGCCGCCGCTGTGGCTCCCCGGCGCAGAGAGGGTTCCAACAGGGAAACCGACGTGCCCAGGCCCACGGCCACGGCCACCAGCAGCAGCGTGGCCAGGGAGACCAGAGGAAAACGCCGCAACGAGGCCTGAACGACGGGCAGGGGATTCATGCGACCTCCTTGAGTCGGCCCTGGTCCAGCCGGACGCAGTGGTCCAGACCGGCCATGAGCCGGGCGTCGTGGGTTACGCAGATCAGGGCGCTGCGCCGTTCCCGGCAGAGTCCGCGCAGCAGGTCCGCCACCTGGTCGGCGTTGGCCGCGTCCAGGCTGGCTGTAGGTTCGTCGGCGAAGAGCAGGCGGCAATCGTTCATAAAGGCTCTGGCCAAGGCCACGCGCTGCATTTCTCCGCGCGAGAGCTTCTCCACCCGCGTGCGCGGCGCGGCGATGCCCAGGCGGTCCAGCAGTTCCACCGCCTCGCGGCGCCGCCCCCGCGGGGTACGCCAGCCCCGGAAGGTCTGGGGCAGCAGTACGTTGTCCAGCGCGTTCAGGCCGGGCATGAGCTGGAAATCCTGAAAGATCATGCCCGCAGCGCCCGCCCGCAAGGCGTCGCGCCGGGTCTCGGACAGGGCGTAGATATCTTCTTCGTCCCAGAAAACCCGTCCGCCGGAGGGCGGCAGCAGACCGGCCAGCACATGCAGCAGGGTGGTTTTGCCGCCGCCCGAGGGGCCGCTGACGGCCAAGGATTGCCCGGCCTCCAGGCGTAAGGTGTCTATTTCCAGCAGGAACCGCTCCCGGCGGCCTTCGCGCAGGCACAGGCGCAGATTTTCGGCATACAGGGCGCTCATAGCCGCGAAATCCTGGTTTTGGTCAGCCGCAGCAGGCTGACGAAGCCGGTTTGCGGGTCCGTGGCCGAACCCACTTCCAGTATGCCTTCGGCGGCAATGGCCTCGTTGTTCTGCACAAAGCGCTGGCCGTCGTCCATGTAGGCCACGATGATGTCCGAGGGCCAGTCGGCCTCGGAATTGCAGAAGGGGCAGAGCGACACCGGTTGGCGGGTAAGGACGAAAAAGACGCTGTCGGCCTTGAGAGGCGGGGCCATAAAGCCCTTGATCCGTACTTTTTTGCCGTTCAGGGCCTTGAGCTTATCGGAAAATTCCATGCCCAGCACTCCTTGGGCGGCGTATATTTCGTCAAAGCCCAATTCCGTCGCCCCGGCGTCCAGAGCCCGGACATGGGGCGCGGCGGCGAGAAAATGCGCCAGCCAGAGCACGGTCAAAAACGGCGCGAGCAGGGGGGCGAGCCAATGAAGAAAATAACGCAGGCCTTGCATTGCTGATTCCGTGGTTATGGCCGGGGCGGTATGGGAAATCCGCCCCGGCCCTGTTCAGGGTAAGCCTCCGCGTTCAGGAGGAGAGGAGGAAGGAATGGTTTTTCAGCGGCCCAGGCCCAGCGCCTTGGCCATGAGCTTGAAGACCTCGGTATTTTCCAGATAGCCGTGGAAGTTTTCGGCGGTGGGCCCCTGGGCATGCAGCAGCAGGTCGTCCACGGTATGCACTCCCTGGGCCTCGTCGCGCGGCAGCACGCCGGGCCTGAATTCCGCGCCGGGCGCATCCTTGTAGGCCGCGTTCGCCACATAGCGGCCGTTTTCATCCTTCACGGCCGGGACAAAGGGGTTGTCCAGCTTGGGGGCGAAGGTTTCGTAATAATCCGGCGTGGCCCCGAAGAACACGGCCAGACGCTTGGGCGGGTTCACGCTGTCCGGGTAACCGTCGCCGTCCTTGTCCTCATAGAGCGGATATCCGGCCTTGCCGTAGGTGCCCACCTTTTCCCGCATTTCCGTGCCGGGCAGACGGTCGTCCACCGTGCCCGCCACGCTGATGGAGTGGGTGTGGTCGCCGGTGACGACGAGCAGTGTGTCAGGATGCGTTGCGCAGAACTCACGGGCCATGGCCACCACCTTGTCGAACATGATGGTGTCGTAAACGGAGCGCTCCCAGTCCAGAGGATGCGAGTATTTGTCCACCAGCCCGGCTTCCAGTACCAGCACGAAGCCTTCCGGATTGCGGGAAAGCACGCCCAGGGCCGTGCGGGCCATGTCCGTGAGGTCGGGCTGATCCGGGAACTTGGACACAGTGCCTTTTTTCAGGAATTTGCGGTCCAGCGCGCCGTCCATGTTGCCGGGATGAAACAGGCCGAGCACGCGGTTCGCATCCTTGGGCAGAGCCTGCAATTCTTTGTTGGAGGTCGCCAGGACATAGCCGTCGTCCTTGAATTTCCGGATGTAGTCGATGTCGTCCTTGCGCTTGGAACCCGGCACGCTCTTGGGTAGGAAATAGGCCGCGCCGCCGCCCAGCAGAACGTCGGGTTTTACCTTGTGGAACATCTCCACGATGGCGGCCTTTTCCGCGCGTTTGCGGGTATGGGCCACCACGGCTGCCGGGGTGGCGTCCTCCACTTCCGCGTCGGAGACCACGCCCAGGGATTTTTTGCCCGTGCGGCGCAGAATCTCGCCCAGGGTTTCCTGTTTGGGGTCGTCAAAAGGATCGGGCGTTCTGTCCGCGTAGACGCCGATGGCGTTGACGCTGGATTTGTGGCCCGTGGTATAGGCGCTCATGGTATTGGCCGAGTCCGCGGCGATAGAATCCACGCTGCCCGTGCCCACAAAGGCCAGGTGCGGCATGTCGTCCATAGCCAGTCGGCCGTTGTATTTGCCCTCGGTCATGCCCTTGGAAAGCAGGCGGGCGGCGGTCCGGTGCCCCACGCTCAGGCCGTCGGCGATCAGCAGAATCACGTTTTTGGCCTGGGGCTTGCCGGTGGCATAGACCGTCCAGGTCACGTTTTGGCTCTCATTGCCGCCCTTGGCTTCCACGGTATAGGTTCCGGCGGGCAGGCGCGCGTCGCGGATCAGCAGGGCCGAGCCCTTGCCGTCCTCGTCGGTCACGAATTGCGGTTTTTTGCCCAGCACTTCCCCGGCGTCCTTGCCGTTGATGGTCAGACGCGCGCTGTCGGCATCGGGCAGGCGCGAGTCGAATTCCACCTTGATGTCAAAGAGGCCGCCGGAGAGAATTTCCGCATTGTTCAGGGGGTAGACGGTGGCGGCCTGCGGCGCTGCGGGCAGGCAAAGGGCCGCGGCCAGCAGGACCGGAAGAACTTTGTTCACGGGGATCTCCTTCAAAAAATGGTTGAAAGTGGTGAACGGCATGGCTCAGGCGCGACGCACGATGCTTTCGGTTACCCGTGCCACGCCCTTGGGGCCTTCGGTGACAAGGACGCCGTAGAGGCGCATGATGCTGGCCTGGGAATAGACGTAGTTGCGCAACTGATTGAAGGGCGCGCCGTCGAGGTCCGTGCCGGACAGGCCGTAGCGCTCGCGGGCCACGTCGCGCAACACGGGCGTGAGCCACTGGGCCGCAGGCACGGAAAGCACAAAGTCATGGTCCCCGAGATGGACCAGAAAACCTTCGGCGCGGCGGGGCAGGGGCAGGCTTTTGCCGCCCGGGGCCAGCAGGTCGGCGCGCACCGGGTCCACGCCCGCCAGCAGGGCGGCGGCTGTGATCCAGCTCACTACCTGGGCCTCGTCCTTGTCCGTGCCGGGGTGCGTATGGGCACAGGCCTGGGCCACCACCACTTCGGCGGGCAGCTTGCGCTTGATGCTTTCGGCCACGCTCAGCACATGGTGTTCTCCCGTGGCGGCCAGGGGCTGCTCCGTGCGACAGGTTCCGTCCGTCTGCCACTGGAAGACCCAGGGCTTGTGCAGGTCATGCAGCAGTTGGGCGGCCAGGGCCACGTCCATGTCCGGCTGCATGCCGAAGATGCGGGCGTAATCTTCGCCCAGGGCGCGGGTGGCGCGCACGTTGAAGGCCACGTGAGTGACCAGGCCGCCGGGATAGGCGTGGTGGCTGTTCCAGCCGCTGCCCGGCGCGGAGGAAAAAGGCTGCGGCGCGCGGTCTGTGGTGGCCAGGGGCGGCAGCAGGGGCGCGTCGACCTTGGCTTGACGCAGCCCGGCGTCGATCAGGGCTTCGGCGGCGGCCCGCTGATCCAGCCCGGCGGCCAGGGTGGGGGCCGGATTGTCCAGAATGGCGATCACGGACGCACGCAGCCCGGCGTCGCGGATGCTGTTGGCGGCGTCGCGCAGATCCTGCCAGGCGGCGGTCACTGTGTCCGAGACGGCGGCCATGTCCTGCGGGGACAGGCTCCGGCATTGCTCCAGGCTGATTGTTTTAACGGTCGCCGCTCCGGCGGAGGCGGGCGCGCCGAGCAGACCGGCGCCGCAGACAAAACCGGCAGCGGCGGCGTATTTGAGGAAATCCCGGCGAGTGGAGGGTGAAGGCATATCTGCTCCTTGGCAAGCGTTGTGGAATGAGCACACGCTAGCCGCGAGACATGACGGAATAGTGATGGAGGCGTGACATTTTACGTATCTTGACGCGGTGGGCCGCCGTCTCTATAGTGAGCGCGAAAATGGCGGTCTGTCCGCCGACCTGGCCTGCGCCCATAGCTCAGATGGATAGAGCAGGAGCCTTCTAAGCTCTTGGTCGGGGGTTCGATTCCTCCTGGGCGCGCCACATGGGAATATTGGTCCGCGACTGACGTTGCGGGCCTTTTTTATAGGTGAAAAACTCCTGCCAAGTGGGGAGTTCCAAAAAGGCGAAGCCGATATCTGTCAAAAAGAGGCTCTCCTTTGCCTCATGAAAGTTGTCCTGATTTGCGTAGCAGCAAAGGAGAGCGAAAATGGACGATCAAAGTTTAGAGACACGCGTTTGAATTGCAGATACCATGCTGTATTTACACAAAAATTCAGACGCAACATTATCTATGACAAATACAAAAAGAGATTTTTGTGATATTAAGAAGATAGTGTGAGCACGCGAAGATTGAGATATGAAAAGCACATGCCTGCGTAACTTGTGTGATTCATAGACATCGTTTCAATTCCCCGGTACTTTTCCCTCAATGGAAAAAGAAGTTCGACAGCGTCTTCAATGGGTAAGGCTTTGCGGAGAATCTGGGGATGCCGGGCTTGTTTGTCGGTGTTGCGGAATTTCGCGTCCGACTCTGCGTAACTGGCGCAGGCGGTATCAGGCCCAAGGCATTGATGGCCTGAAGAGTCAAAGCCGACGACCGCACAGTTCTCCTGCTGCCAAGATAGGGCCTGACCACGTAGAGCTTATTGGGGAACTGCGAGAGAGGCGTATTTGGGAGCCAGACGCATACAAAGCGAGCTGAAACGGCTCCATGACATATCTCTTTCCGTTGCCTCCATTCACAAGGTTTTTTGCCACCATCTGGTAAAGCCTCTGGTAACATATCGCCGCAAAAGCGATTTCACACATTACCAGCGCCCGATTCCCGGTGAGCGGGTGCAAATGGATCCTGCAAAATTGCTCACGGCCTGTATCAATATACCGCCGTGGACGACTGTACCCGTTATCGTGTCTTGCGGGTCTATGCCCGCCGGACTGCGAACAATACCTTGGATTTCCTTGATTGCGTCCCTGAGGAAATACCCTTTCCCATTCAACGCATACAGACGGATCGCGGCCGTGAGTTTTTTGCCGTTATCGTCCAAGAGCGCCTAAAGCGCTATGGAATCAAGTTTCGTCCGAACAAGCCAGCCTCGCCACATTTGAACGGGAAGGTCGAGCGCTCGCAAAAAACGGATAAGATTGAGTTCTACAGCACCATCGACCTGTCATCGCCCGAACTTGATATGCTTCTGGCTGAATGGCAGCACTACTATAATTGGGAGCGTCCCCACAGTGCCCACAGCGGGAAAACCCCTATGGAGCGATACTGCGAATTGATGGAGCAAACGCCACTATCTGAAGAGGTAGCGGACGACTATCATCCGGAGCGGGAACACATCCAGGAATAAAATTACAGGCTGGAGCTTCAACTCAGAAAATTGAAACGATGTCTATGAATCACACACATAAATAGTCCGGTAAATGAAGACCTCATTTTTTTATTGCCGGATATGGCAGAGTTGCATTTCGGGCAGACTGGACGGATATGCCCGGTGGGACTGGCGGCCCAGGCCCTCTGCCTGCAGGTGATCCGGTTCATCCTCCTGCCCCTTTCCTACCTGATCCAACTCTTCCTGTTCCCCAAGGCGACGTCATTTCCATCAAGACCCAAGGCTTGGCGCAGTCGGCCCTGGAGCGGCTCGACGGCGCAATGGTCAAAAAACAACATCCGCGCTCATCTTGGCGCGATGCAAAACAGGTTTGAAAATACCGTTACCAATCTCTCCATTCAGGCGGAAAACCTGCAAGCTGCGGAATCGCGCATTTCCGGTGTGGACGTGGCCTTGGAAATGACCGAGCTCATCCGCAGCCAGATCCTCACTCAGGCGGGCACGGCCATGCTCGCGCAGGCCAACGCCATACCGCAGATGCTGGCGGGCTTGCTGCGTGAATAGGGCGTAGCTTTACCTTTTCCAGGAGAAACATGACTCCTCCATCATGTGAAAACGCCGGGAAAGCCATGAGCTTTCCCGGCGTTTTCATTATAGGCTTTAGCCAGTTGAGCGCACGTAGTGCGCGAAACAAGCAAGCATCGCTTGGGACGGTTTTGACTTTCAGCTCCCCACCGTATCGGGTAATTTCAAGATTATCGGTAGGCCTGACACAGTATCAAATTGTTTTAAAACGACTCTATTTCATCAAGTTTCGTTCGTATCTTAGTCATCTCATTACTGCCATTTGTGGGTAAACGCAAAAGAGGCACGCCATATTTGTTCAATATAGATTGTTTAACTGCATCTCTCTTAAGCTGCACAGGATTGTTTTCATGGTATTCAAAACCATCAACTTCTATCGTTAGAACACATTTTTTATCTTGTCTATTATAGATTACAAAATCTATAAAAGCGCGATTGTTGATAAAATCAATTTCACGTTTATCAAGCAGGTCTGTATTTTTTATTATATTCCTTAAAAGAATTTGGCTGGTTACATAGTAATGCATATATTTGGGCTCTGAAAGAATATCTTTCAGGGCAGTATACATAATATTCTCAGACTGAAACTTTGAAATATATAATAATTTTGATTTTAATACCTTCAATTTGTCTGAGTAATTTCTATAAAGTAAATCAAAAATAGAAACGACCTGGCTTTTGATTATATGTTCATCCAAAGTATTATATTGAATATAGCGCAAAAGTTCACGGACATGGTGTCCATGTCTCTGGAACAATTCATCGTCCGTTACCAGTATGAACTGCTTCTGCGCTCGTGAAACCGCAACATTCACCAGGCAAGCATCATCAACGAAGCGGAGCCCTTTTTTCCCGTTACATGTATTATTCAAAACCGTGCTCATAATTATTACATCATTTTCACGACCCTGAAATTTATGGACTGTGTCGTTTTTGATGTCATCAGGAAGATGCGCGCGGGCTTTTTCTACCTGTTTCCGATAAGGAGTGGCAACGCCTACGTCATCTGAGGCCAGATTTACATTTTGCAGAACTTCTTCTTTGATGACATCCAACTCTCGCTGATTATAGAGTCCGTTGCCTTCTCCATGCGTAACTGCACGCATGTGGTTGCCCCTGCTCGTTTTATACAGAATGAGGGGGACTTGGCAGCAATCTGGGTCAGTGAAGGGAATTAATTCACCATCATAATACTTCTGGTTGCAAAACTGGATAATTTGAGGGTGGCATCGATAATGTTCTTTCAGAATAACTCTGGGTATATCTTCAGGATAAAGGCAAATAAATGAAGATAATATGCTCTGCTTAAAATATTCGTACCCCTGAGGGATATTCCAATCCACCATAGTATCTTTAATGCTTTTATCCACAATTTGCGGTAATTGCTTTAAGTCGCCGACAATGATCAGATTTTTGCAGCACGAAAGAGCAAGAACTCCGGAAAGGAGATCAACCTGGGAAACTTCGTCTATTATGATGTAATCGAGTAAGTAGTTCGGTGGGATTGAGTTGCGTATGGAATGATTTGTGCTGAGAACAATGGGATAGTATCGGGTAAACTTTTCGTAGTCAGTTTGGTACTGATCGGCGAAAAAAGCCGGTTGCTCCAAATTACCGTGTGAAAGAAACAGTTTTTTCTGAAATATCCGCTCGGAGATACGTTGATGCTCATCTTGCAGAGCCTTAAAAGAGCTCTTTTCCAAATGTTCTGAAAGGACTTGGCACTCTTCTTCCAGCTCGCGGATTTTTAAAGAGTAAAACCGTCTCTGCAGGTGTAAAAGATAGTCTACTTCGGAGGCTTTCAATTTGCCGAAACGAAATTCTCTGTATTTGAACAGCAGTTTAAGCTTATGCAGGAATTTTCTCACTGACTGAAGCTTCTCTTCAAGGGTCGCGTCCGCCAAATATTCAATAATCTGACCGGAAGAGCGTGTATAGAAAGGCATTTTTTCAATATGTTGTAACTGCTGCGCCGCGAATATTGCTCAAAATGCCGCTGCTCAAGCCGATATGCGGCCAATTCCTGTCTCAACTGAGCCCGCCTGTTATCGTCCGCCAACAACCGGGCCAAAATCTGATTCATCTCCTTAACTCTGTTTTGCAACTCTGGAAGGCTGTCTTTGTGATTCCATGCCGCAACATCAATGGTAGGCAGATTATGGAAAAAATCCTGTCGTTTTTCCGCACGGCCCAAATCCGCAATCAGAAAGCCGAATTTTTGCTTGTTCAGTTTATCTTTGATATTTTTAACGGCTTCATTGTTGAACGAGACTATACCGACGCTTTTGCCCATGACGGTCGTCAAATTCGCCAGAATATTCAGTATGGTCTGGGTTTTTCCCGTGCCGGGCGGCCCTTCTATTATGGATATGGAATGCGTAAGGGCTTTTTCCACGGCGGCTTTTTGGCTCAGGTTAAAACGAAAAGGGAAAATGATCTCTTCCAGCGGCGCTTCTGTCTTGTTTATTGGACTCCGGTTTCAAATAAGCGGCGAGCGCGCTTTCCGGATGAATGAAGTCAAGCTTGGCGTATACTTTCGCCAGAAAGCTACTGCCATTCCCGGTTTCATGAGGATTGGACATCGTCGGTTTGGTTCGTCCGGCAATGGTGCGCAGATAATCAAATATCTTTTGTCCCTCAGGCGACAAATCGGCGGATTCGGATACCGTAAACTTGCTCTCTGGCGCGCTGAAATCCTTACCGTTTTTTTTGACTACGTATAAAAAGCTGTGGCTATCATTCGCAAACAGAAGGATTCTCTCAAAGTCTATTACCGGAGCCCCTCTGTAAAAAATATATTTGCCTTTGCTGGCGTATGGCTGGGGAGTCAGGACGGCGGCATTCGTCTTGCTATATTCATATTGACGGCCATTACTGAAAGTTATCAGATGGTTACCGCGCTCTTCATCAAATTTGTAATCTTCAATGGAGGAAGTTTTATCCTCTCCCTTGCATACGATCATGATCTCTCTGGGATTCAGCATACTGAACCTCTTATCTCCGGCAAAGTAGAACCGTTTCATCCGGCTGCAAAGCATATTACATAAAATATTTACTTTTATATATCCAAGCCGATGTTTACGCCATCAATAATTTGCCGTTTCGATCGCTGACTGTGAGGCCTCACTTTTATAATTTAAGAATATTATCTGTTATATTAATATGTTATATGGTTTGGTTCTATTCCACTGAGTGTGCCAAACATAATAGTGGTCTCCGTCAGATTCTCGGGCTGTTTTTTCCCGAAATTCTTCCGCTGTCATCCAGTGGCTACTTTTAGTGGACGCAAGTCCCTGCCGAAGTTCTGTCAGGCTTTGTCGTCTTCCAGGGGCATGGCTTCCCAAGCTTCAAAATCATAGAGGCTTGTGCCCGGATTTTTAGCGCAGGCCGAGGTATGGTCGTAAGTCTCCACCACCGGCCAGTGGGTGACACGGCCAAGGGCCTCCTGAAAGGAAGCGGCCTCAATGATCTGGCTGCGGCTGATTGTAAGATTTTCGTTAGGCCCCGCGATATAATGCACTCGGTATTGCGGCATTGTTTTTCCCTCGTTGTTGGGGCGGTGTGTGGGCCGCCGGAAATTGTTTGGATCAGAATTTCATAGGAAGAGCGGGAATACGCGTTGGCGTGTTCCCGCTCTTTTCAATTACAGATGCAAAGGGTTTTCTAACTGTGAGCGCCCGGGAAGAGATAACTCACGAACCAGAGCACGACAAGCAGGGTAACGCCCAGCCCCCAGCTCCAGTGGATGAGCTTCAGTTCCGTCTCATCCAGGGGTTCATATTCCATTTTCTGCACTTCTTCCTGAAATTTCATGTCGTTCTTGTCTTCAGACATATTCTGGCTCCTTATGAGGCTGAAACCTCTTGGATGAAACGCGTTAGCCGGCCATTACGGGCGGGGTCATGCCGTGGAAGAACGCCCACGAGATGAACAGGCCGATCCAGATGATAAAGCCGAACAGGCAGATGATGTAAACGACAGCCAGCTTGCCGATGCCTTCCTCCATCAGCTTGCGGAAGTTGGAAACCATGCCGATGGTGAAGAAGGTCAGCGTGAAGAAGATGGTGCGCAGGGGGCCGAGCGTGCTGATCACGCTCTTGCCCATGGCGGCCAGTTCCTTGGACTGCAGGCAGATGATCAGCATGATTGCAAAGGTGCCCACATAGCCCAGCACGAAGCGCGGGAAGCGCGCCCACACGTCGCCGAAGGTCATGGTGCGCTCGCCCCTGGTCTTGTCAAACTTGGCGGCCCAGACCCAGGCCAGCACAAAAGCCCACACGCCGATGAAGATGTCAATGAAGATCTTGACCGTGGTCGTGACCATGGTGATCCAGCCGGATTCCCACATGATGCCGGATTCCATGGCCTTGGCGCGGATCAGCGCGTCGGTGATGGCGCCGCTGGCGATGGCGCCGCCGTCGGACTTGACCGCCAGGCCCATCCAGCCGCCGGCCACCATGGGCTCGTTATGCAGGAAGTAGGAGGCCACGAAGGGCAGCACCAGCATTTCAATGCAGGTGAAGACCACGATCAGCGAGGAGACCATGATCGGCACCACAGGCCGGGCGCGAATGGCGCTGCCCGTGGCGATAGCGGCGGACACGCCGCAGATGGAGATGCCGGAGGCCATGGGCACGGCCCATTCCTTGCTGAATTTGAAATACTTGCGGGCAATGTAGTACACAGTGGCCCAGTAGATCAGATAGGCTTCCACAATGGCGCAAAGACCGCGGAAAATGATGTGGCCGGCATAGCCGGAAGCGCCGGCGGCCTTCACGCCCAGTTCCGCGCCGAGCACCACGATGGCGATCTTGACGAAGAGCTCGGGACGGCAGGCGTCACGCAGTTTTTCCGCCAGGGCGGGGAAGAGGTTGCTGATCAGGATGCCCGCGATCAGCGCCACGATGAAGCCCGCTTCGGTGGTCAGGCCGATGGACTAGGTGATGCCGAATTTGGCCTGCTGGTTGGGCGTGGCCGCGATGTGCGCGTTGGCGCCCAGCATGAAGAAGAATTCAGAGATGAAAAAGACGATAGTGAAGGCCAGCACAAAGCGGCCCACATTGGCTCCCAGGCATTTGATGCCCACGGCGAGCACCGCGGTCATGGCCGCCCAGGTCAGCACAAGCGAGGCGACGCCGGAGAGTCCGCTGTATGCTTTGTTGGTCACCGAGAAGGCATCGCCCATGTTCGTCCACATGTTGGTCTTGAGCACCCAGCCCAACACATCGACGCCCCAGAGATTCAGGGCGGCCAGGATGAAGACAAAGCAGCCGATAAAGAGGGCTACGCTGTCTTCGGTCAGTTTCTTGTTAGCCATAAACCATCCCTCCTAGAAGTACAGACCCGGGATCCGGCTCCACCCGTCGGCGGAAACCTCCCTATGCCAGATGTCCGGCAGTACGTCGACAACTCGGCGCGCGTCGGGCAGAAAAGCCTTGCTATCGCTGTGCCTCAATCATTCCTGAGGCGGTGTTTTTCCCGTTATGTATCTGGAACCCTTTCGGACACAGCGGGCCTATCAAAGCTGCTTGCGGCTGTCAATAGTATAGCTGTAAATTTAGTTATGTAAAACGATATTGTGTTGTTTATGGCTATTTGGAGGCTGTCGGCATTGTAAATTTGTGCTGTTGCTGTCCTTTTTGGGGGTTGACGGTGAGTTTGTGCATATTTTCTCAATCTAATTACAGCCCATATCTCCTTCAATCTGGCCGAGTTGGCGGATTTTACAGGCGCAACGTATTCCCTTAGTTTTCTACTTCTCTATTCGGTTCATGCCGCACGTTTAGGCGCGGCTGGATCAACGCCCGCTTCAGAGCTGGGCCAGCACAGGCGCTGAGAGATGACGGGGCCGCGCGCGGCGGACGGGTTCAATGCCCCAGCGGCGGAGCAGCGCCAGCGCCTGGTCCGTCGCTTTGGGCAGCGCCTGTTCCACTGCGGGCGAGCAGTGCGCGCCCAAGGTCATAACCGCCGGCTGCACGCCCAGCAGGGCGCAACGCCGCGGCAGGGCGCCGCGCAGGGCCGCCAGGCCCAGCACTTCGGAAAAGCTGTTCTGGTGCGGGCCGACCTTCTGAGCGGTGATATAGGCCGGAACTTCCTCGCGCAGGGTCAGTTCTCCTTCCTCAAGGCCAAAATCCACGGCGTCCAGCACCAGCAGGCTGTCCGCCTCCTCCACGAAGGTAAGCAGCGTTTGCCCCTGCGTGCCGCCGTCCACCACGCTGACGCCTGGCGGAAAATCCCAATGGGCGTACAGATGCTGTGCCAGACGCACGCCAAAGCCTTCGTCGCCGTAGAGGAGATTGCCGAGTCCCAGAATGACTGTTTTTTCCATATCTGTTCCTTATCGCGTTTCCGGCCGGTTCCCGCGCGTAACTGCATGGAACCGGCCGGTCGTTGGCGGATTCTGTATCGTTGGGGTCAGCGCCGACGACGCTCCCTGAAGCCGCTGAACATGGCGGAAACCAGGGTGGTCTTGCCCATGATTTCCTCGCGGATCACCATGTACACGTGCACGGTGACGAAGGTCACCAGCAAAAGCATGCCCAGTCGGTGCAGGCTGCGCAACTCCTGTCCGTTGCCGCCCACCCCGTACATCAGGTCCAGCATGAAGAGGAAGGGCCTGAAGAGGGCCGACTGGGAGCTCTCGGCATACATGCCCAGACCGCTGAGCATGATGACCAGCATGAAGACCATGCCCATGGCCATGCCCGCCTGGGCCAGGGGATTATGCCCCACATAGGCGCGCGGCTCCTTGTCCAGGAAGAGATACCAGCGGACGTCGCTCCACAGACCTCCCCACCAGGACTTGCGCCAGACCGGCAGGATAAGAAGTTCCCGCGAGTATTTGTTGCCGATCAGGGCGTACAGGTAGCGCAGCACCGTACTGATGACCAGGGTGAAGCCCGCGATGAAGTGGGCCATACGGGTGTAGCCCATGTAAAATGTGTCATAGGGCTGTCCGGTGACGGAATGCCAGGGTTTGCCGATGATGTAGCCTGTGACGATCAGCACGCTGACGCAGGCCACCATGGTCCAGTGCCAGATGCGGATGGGCAACTGGTAGACATAGACCGACTTGCCCACAGGTTCCAGCACCTTGGTGTCGTTGTCGTTCATGACGTATTCTCCACAACTCCGTGCCGCTTTGACGCGGCGCCGGAGGTTCAGAGCGGTTCCACATCGAAAATGCGGGCGACTCTGTCTGCACTATAACTTCGCTATTGAAAATATCCTATTTTCAATGGCTGCGCTGCCCGTTTGCCGGGGAAAAACGCGTTTTTTCCTTGTTCTTGGGCGCGTTTTGCGTTTGAAATGCAAAATGTTCTAAAATCCCCGGTCCACGCGCACGGTCAGCAGGTCCGAGCCGTCGGGCCCGATGATGTGGGTGGCGCAGGCCAGGCAGGGATCGAAGCTGTGCAGGGTGCGCAGAATTTCCAGCGGCTGCTCGGGAATGTCCATATGGGTTCCCATCAGCGCGGCCTCATACGCGCCCAGCTGGCCCTTGGGACCGCGCGGGGCTGCGTTCCAGGTGGTGGGCACAATGCACTGATAGCGTTCGATCTTTCTGTTCTTGATCACTATCCAGTGTCCCAGAGCGCCGCGCGGGGCTTCGGTAAAGCCCACGCCGCGCACCTCGCCTTCCGGCCAGGTGTCCGGGCTCCAGTTTTTGGTATTGGCCGTGGAGGTGTTGCCGTTTTTCAGATTGGTCACCAGTCGGTCATAGAAGTAACGCAGTTTTTCGGCGGCCCAGGCCAGCTCCAGCGAACGGGCCGCGATGCGGCCCAGCGTGGACTGCAGCACCGTGACCGGCGCGCCCAGACGGCCGCAGAAATCATCCACCATCCCCTTGATGGCGTCGTCTTTTTTGGCGTAGCCCACCAGCACGCGGGCCAGCGGGCCCACTTCCATCTGATTGCCGCGCCAGAGCGGGGTTTTCAGCCAGGAATAGCGCGCCTGCTCGTCCACCTGCTTAAGATCTGTGGGCGTGCCCTTGATGCCGGGACCGGGTTGATAGTTGGGGTCGGTGACGCCGTCAAAGGGATGCAGGCCCACCTTGCCCTGGGGATAGTCATACCATGAGTGGTTGACGCTCTCCTGAATTTCATCCGGGTCTGTGAGGTTGACGGGCAGGACTTCCTCAAAGTTGCCGTTGATAATCGCGCCGCGCGGCAGCAGGAGGCTTTTGTCCGAAAAGTCGTTGGCGATATCCGGAATGGCCCCGTAGGCCAGCACCGAGAGTTTGGACAGGCCGCTGCCGATGCCGAGCCAGTCCTTGTAGAAACCCGCCAGGGCCAGGGTGTCGGGAATCACCACCTGTTGGGCGAAGACCCGGCAGCGCTCGATGACCTGGAGGATGTACTCCAGGCGCTCCTGGTTGATGACGTCGGCCGCGCCGTAGGCGTCCAGGTTCAGGGAACAGGGTACGCCGCCCACCAGCCAGTTGGGATGGGGGTTCTTGCCGCCGAAGATGGTATGGATGTGAATGACGTCCTTCTGGAAGTCCAGGGCTTCCAGATAGTGGGCCACGACCATCAGATTGGCTTCGGGCGGCAGTTTGTAGGCCGGATGGCCCCAGTAGCCGTTGGTGAAAATGCCGAGGTTGCCGGATTCGATGACCTTGAGCAGCCGGTCCTTGACCGATTTGAAATAGCCGGGCGAGGAATTGGGCCAGGGCGAGAGCTTCTGGGCCAGGGCCGAGGCAGCTTCCGGATCGCCCTTGGAGGCCGAGACCACATCCACCCAGTCCAGACCAGCCAGATGGTACATGTGCACCAGGTGGTCATGGTACATCAGGCAGAGCTGCATCATATTGCGGATGATGTTGGCGTTGTCCGGGATGTCGATGCCCAGGGCGTCTTCCACGGCGTGCACCGAGGCCAGGGCGTGGGTGCCGGTGCAGACGCCGCAGATGCGTTCCACAAAGGCCCAGGCGTCGCGGGGGTCGCGTCCTTTCAGGATGATCTCGATGCCGCGGAAGATGGTGCCGCAAGACACCGCGTTGGTGATGACGTTCTGTTCGTCCAGATTCACCTCGCAGCGCAGATGCCCTTCAATACGGGTGACCGGGTCCACCACGACGCGGCGGCCCGCGTCAATAACTGTATATCCTTGCGTGGTATATTCGTAGGCCATGGATATGATTCCTTAGCTGTTTGAGTCGTTGGTGTCGGCAGAGACGGAAACGCCGTCGGCCTTCTTTTCGGGACAGCGGGCGTGACGGACCATGCTGGCCACGCCGTGCACGGCCACGCCGGCGGCCACACCGGCCACGGCGGCCACGCCCACGGTCTCGGCCGTGGCGTTGGTGCCGAAGTGCGGAATGGTGGTGATGCGGTCGTAGAAGGATCCCTGATCCCAGAAATTCTGTTCCGAACAGCCTATGCAGCCGTGTCCGGACTGGATGGGAAAGGAAACGCCGTTGTTCCAGCGCGTGGACGGGCAGGCATTGTAGGTGGTGGGGCCTTTGCAGCCCATTTTATACAGGCAGAGGCCCGAGCGGGCGCCTTCGTCGTCCCAGGATTCCACAAATTCGCCGGCGTCAAAGTGAGCCCGGCGGTAGCACTGGTCATGCACGCGTTTGCCGTAGAACATTTCCGGCCGTCCCTGAGAATCCAGAGCGGGCAGGCGGTCATAGGTGATGATATAGGCCAGAATGGCGCTCATGACTTCCGGGATGGCCGGGCAGCCGGGCACCTTGAGCTGGGGTTTGTTGGGAAAGAGTTTGTGCAGTGGCGTGGCCGCCGTGGGATTGGGGTTGGCCGCCTGTACGCAGCCCCAGGAGGCGCAGGTGCCCCAGGCCACCACGGCCCTGGCGTTCTCCACGCCGCGCGTGAGCTTGTTCAGGAAGGGCTTGCCGCCGTCAATGCAGTACATGCCTTGGCCGTTCATGGGCGTATTGCCTTCCACGGCCAGAATATACTGTCCCTTGTATTTGCTGATCGCTTCGTCATAGGCGGCCGTGGCCTGTTCTCCGGCGGCGGCCATGATGGTGTCCTGGTAGTCCAGGGCGATCATGGAAAGAACGATGTCCGTAGCAAGGGGATGGGCCGTGCGCAAAAAGGATTCCGTACAGCAGGAGCAGGAAAGCCCGTTGATCCAGAGCACGGGGAGACGCGGTTTGGTGGACAGCGCCTGGGCCATGACCATATCCGAACCTGGACCAAGCCCCAGCGCCACGCTGGTGATCGCGCAGAATTTCAGAAAATCCCGGCGGCTGACGCCGCGGTTGCGCAGCATTTCAGCGGTTGTTTCAAGATGTGCCATAGTTATTCTACCTCAATACTGAATTACAACTCCAATAATGTTCGCATCAGGGCGGCCCGGAGCCGCCCGGCCCCGGCCGAGGGTGCGCGCCGTTTACCGGACGCAAGCACAGAAACCACTGCGCCGTGCGGCGCAGTGCCCCCCATTGCGTAAGCCCCTGCTCCGACAGCAGCCCCCTGCCGTCGGAACAACCCTCTCTCGTTTAGATGTTGTGATCGCCCCGGACGTTAAGCCAGACTCTGAAGGCGTGCATCTCCGCGGCCTGGGCTTCGATGATTTCCTGGCCCAGCTTGAGTAGATCCGCTTTCTGCGAATGCACAAGCACGGGCACGGTCATCGTCACCGCCATGCCGTGGTGGGGCAGCATCTGCTGCACAAACTGCACATTGGGATTGGAAGACGTATACATGTGCATCATGTTCTGCATCTCATGACGCATGGCGTCATAGGCATGTTGATCCAGCCCGCCCACATCCTTGAGCCAGGCTTTCATCTGCGCGATTTCGCCTTTTTGGGCTTTGATGATCTGCCCGGCCCAGGCGGCCACTTGCGGATCCTGCTGTTTCTTGGGCGCGGCCAGCAGGGCTTCGGACATCTGCACCGCCCCTTCGTGGTGGGCGATCATGCCGGAAAGATAGGCCCGGTCGGAGTAGGCGACCTGGTCATGGGCCATCATCTGCCCGGCTTCCATCCGGTCAGAAGGCGTCATCGCGTGATCGCCCATATTCCGTTCCGCCGCCTGCGCGGGCAAGGCCGCCAGGAGAAGGAAAAGAAGACTTATATAGAGTATGTTACGCATGGTTAGCTCCATTAAAATAGTAAAGCTGCCTGTGCGGCTTGGCCCGGCTTCGACTTGCCGTTCCGGCCTCACGAAGCGCCCCGGCCGAACCGGGCGCGCACACGCGGCAGACCGTTTAAAATATACGTTCAGCATTCACCGTGTACAAGCGCCCACGTATTTGCCCATGAGAGGGGGGTCGGCGCGTGAGAAACGGCTATATAGAATACTGGATGTGTCGCCTTGTCAATATTTCCACGGTTTGGGCTTTTCCCAAGAAATATCCGTGAATTACCTCACTTACGCATAAAAAATACTATAGCTCTTAAGGAATAAAGGCAAGTGAAACTACCCTGGCGGCCATGGCCGACGCATTTAATTTCAGTTTTGCCGGTCTGTTATTTGCTGTGATTATCCGTCAATGCCAGCCTTGCCGGCGCTGGCGGCGTCATCCGGCGCTTTTTGCTGCTCACGGCTCTCGATGCCCGTAAGCTCGCTACGCTCGCCAACGGGCACGGCCCTTTGGGCCGCCTTCCGGTCGGTTTCCGCGCAAAAAGCGCCATTTTCCTTACCCGCGCCGAAAAATCTTGCTTCAGCCGTTGCGACGCAGGAGCTTTAGCCGTAGGCGAGCTTGTGAGCCGTACGGATAAAGACAGCACTGCCAGCTACGGCTGAAGACAGCAATGAGTTACACGAAATTGTGTCCAGGGAAGTCACTGTCGCTATCTGTAGCGATGCTGTTTTGTTCCGTAACACGGCTTCGCCGTGAACGGCTCAAGCAAGCCGCCGGCGCGGCAACGGCCGGCGCAGTTTTCAGGATGCTCCCGGCACCAGCCATCCGCCTGTGCTTCGTTCCGGCGGAGCAAAGGCGGCTTTACCTCTTTTTGCCCGTTACTGGTTTATCGAGCCAATAAATAAAGGTTTTTTAGATGTGTATGCCCTGCCCTGGCGGCAGTGTGGGGTCATCAGAGACCGTGAGGAATCAGCCCGGCGACAACCAGCGGCGACGGGTGAGGGAACGAAGAAGACGGTACGGAGCCGCGAAAAAAGGGCGTAAAAAAGGGGGGGCTTGCGCCCCCCTGAGAGTCTCCGTCGTCAGCGTACTGCGCGGACTACTCTTCGTCGCCTTCCCACTTGATAAAGCCGGGATTGGTGTTGGTCATGGCGTTGACGATCAGTTCCACCAGGCCGCCATAAGCGAAGCTGTTTTTGGAATACAGGTCGTTGTGCTCCAGCAGTTCGCGGATCTGGCCCTTGCAGTTGGAGCAGGGGGCGCAGATGTACTTCTTGGTCTCGGGTCCGAGGCAGTCCTTGAAGGCTTCGCCGATCTGCCACATCTTTTTGCGTCCGGAGATGTTGCCGCGCCATTCGTCGATGTTGTTGCGGGTCATGATGGCGAAGCCGGAACCGCCGCCGCAGCAGTAGTTGTCCACGCCGTGGCAGGGCATTTCACGGAACTGGGGCGCGATCTTGTGCAGGATTTCGCGTTGCGGCTGCACGATGCCCATCAGGCGCACCGCGTTGCACGGGTCGTGCAGAGTCACCGGGAAATCGTTGCGCGCGGGGTCGAGCTTGAGGCGGCCGGACATGACAATGTCCCGCAGGGTCACGTAGCAGGATTCGCGCGGCACCTGGTATTCAAAGGGAATCACGCGGTCGGCGATGACAGTCAGGGCCTTGTGGGCATGGCCGCATTCGCCGATGACGATCTTTTTGACGCCCAGTTCCTTGGCGGCCATCATGTGCTGCAGGGCGATGCGCGCGGTCTGGGCGTCGTCGTAGAACACGCCGTAGTTCACGCCGTCATAGGCCACAGCCTTGCTGGACAGGGTCCAGGACAGACCGGCTTCCTGGAAGATCAGGGAGAAGGCGGCGATGTTTTCGGGCCAGGCCATGATTTCGCCGGCATTGTGCAGCAGCATGATGTCCGCGCCCTGCACGTCAAAGGGGGTATGGATGCCCACGCCGGTGATTTCCGTGTAGTCCTCGTCGATGAACTCCACGTTTTCCTTGACCACTTCGGGCGTCATGCCGGTGGAAGAACCCACCTTCATCTGGTTGATGGTGCCCTTTTCGTGCAGCTCGCGGGGGTAGATGCCCAACTCCTGGCTGAACAGCTTGCGGATTTCACGGGCGATGAGGCCGTTGTCCACGCCGATGGGGCAGGTCTGGGCGCAACGGCGGCAGAGGTTGCAGCGGTAGGCCAGTTCGCCGAGGCGGGCGACGGTTTTCCAGTTCAGGCCCATGTCGCCGTAACGCCATTTGGCGAAGGGCTCTTTTTTCACATACTGCTTGTAGATGCGGCGGAAGATTTCCGAGCGGAAATTGGGCCGGTACATCTCGTTCTCGCCGGACATTTCAAAGAGATGGCAGGCGGCGGAGCAGGAGTTGCACTGCACGCAGTTGTCCATGCTGGTTTCCAGCATGGGCAGGAAGGTCCAGTTATTTTCCTTGGAGAAGAGCTTGCGCATGCCGTTGAGGAACTTGTTGACCAGTTCCTCTTCTTCCTGCTGATTTTTGGGCTTGGGAATATTCAGCACGCACACGTCGTCCAGAATACAGGCCGTATTTTCCTTCTGCTCGTCGGTGAACGGCTTCCAGGGCATGGCCTTCACGTCCAGGGTGAGCTCGGGAAGAGTATTGGGATCAATGCTGACCATCTGTCCTTCGACAGTGGAAACATCGCTCAAACGCAGATTATCTTTCATTTCGGAACTCCCTAGTCTTCTTTCTTGGGGGCTGCGGGATTGGTGGTGGCCACATCCACCCAGGTCTTGGGGCTGCCGTCGCCGGCGATATGGTCCGCGGACCAGGTCACGTTGTACTTGAGCATCTCGCCGATCTTTTTCTTGTTCTTGTCGCTGTAGTTGGTGGGTTCATCGCCCCAGCGGATGTCGTGGTACATGAAATATTTCATGATCAGATGGCCCATGTTGGTCACGGGAATCCAGATCAGCAGGAAAAAGCCCACCAGCAGATTCAGGGTGAAGAAAACGCTGGGCAGGGGCTGGAAGGTGAAGGTGAACAGATTGTGAATAAAGGTGCGGGCCAGTTCGAAGTACGAAGGATTGAAGGCCCAGGCCGCCAGCGTCAGCAGGCCGAAGAGCACGAAGGCGCCCAGGTTGAGGAAGTGTTCGGGCGTGGTGTATTTTTTCAGGCCTTCGTCGCTGCGGCGGCGCTGGATCAGGGCGATGCCGCCGCCCACGATGCAGAACGCGCCCAGCAGCACCACGGCGCTGATCACATTGCTCACGAAAATCATGAAGCCGCCTTGCGGATCCATGCCGAGCATCTGGGCGAGAACGGCCAGAATCACGATGATGGTGCCGCCCATGAGCATGTACATGCCCACATGAAAGGGATAGGTGCGCAGCCAGAGCTTCGGATTATGTTCTAGGGTAGCGTGCAGGCAAAGCACTTCCACCAGAATGCCCTTGATGTCGCCCCAGTGCGAAATGTGGCGGGGCTTGGTCCACCATTCCTTTTCTTCCATGAAGCTGCCGCCGTACGCGGCTTTTTTGACGCCTTCATGGGGCACAGGATAGAGTTCCCAGCGTACGTGCAGAGGGCTGGCCGCCATGTACGACTTGATTTTCAAGTAGGCCAGGCAAATAAAGCCGACTACCGCCAGGTAGCCCAAAATGTAGAACAGAGTGGTCATGCGTTTTCTCCCGTAAGTCAAGATGCCGCTGCATCATGGGTTTGCCGGGACATCGGCCCCGGGCCGGTGTCGCCGCAACAAGCCCGGCATACGCCTGCTTGCCTTTCAACCTCACCCCAAATTACGCACGCGCCCAGCCTCATTGTTGTGACCTGTCTTATTGGGAATTGGTCACAAAAATGGGAAAGTCAAGGTACGCGCCGAGTCACTTCTGATAACGGAAATTCACAAAAATGCAAAGATCTCGGCGTGATTCCGAGGAATCATAGTAATCTTGAGTGAAATAATTTTATTTAAATAAATCAACTATATTATGCAAAAAAAAGAGCAGAAAAAATTTTTTGAGCAAGCCTCAAAAAATTTTTTCTGCCTGGAGGAGAGAAGGGGATCCAGCGGTTTGACGGAAAAGCCCTCACGGAGACGGAGGCGCGATACGGAGATCGCGTTCCGATGCGTCCGGGGATGGATCCGGAGGGGACAGAGCGGGGCAGAGTGCTTCGTTACGCAAAATATCATCCAGCGTGATGGATTCAAGCGCTCCGTCAAGCGTACCCTGCAGGCTTTCCCAGGCATTGCGTACCGCGCAGTCGCCGAAGCGGGCACAGGCTTCCGGACTTTCTAGGCAACTGGTCAGCTCAATGCCGCCCTCCATCAGCCTGACGATGCAGCCGAAGGTCAGTTCCTCCGGTTTGCGCAGCAGAGTATGCCCCCCCTTGGCGCCGCGCACGCTGCCGGTAATTCCGGCAAGTCTGAGCTGACGCAGAATCTGCTCAATGAACTGCGAGCTTATGCCGGTTTTCGCGGCAAGCAGGTTGGAGGAAACCGGTTCGCTCGGATTGTGCTTTGCCATATAAAAAAGAATCCGTGCCGCATAACGCGTTTTAGCCGAAAGCTTCATGGCCTGTCCTCCAAAAAACTGGCTGAACTACAAAAGCAGACTGCCAGTTTTGTATTCGTTTAAGTAAAGGGTAACATTTTTGTAGGGCTTTTTGTATCTTTTTCCGGCAAAAAACTTTTGCGAATTTTTCCACAAAGGGTCGCCGAGCGACACGGCGCACATATTTTTCACCTTCGGAACGAATGACTTGACGGATACGTCACCATGCGTTAGGGAAAAACAAGAGTAAAATAGTCTAAATTAGATCCATCAACTTTTTACCGCTTTTATCGGCTCCTTTTACCAGAGGAAGAAAAATGCGCATTTCCACAATGGCCTGCCATGCCCTGCATCTCTTGCTCTGCCTGTCCGAGCAGACGGCGGACATTCCCGCTTCCGCGTCAGAGCTGGCGGGCTGTACAGGCATTTCAGAAAAATTCGTTCAAAAGATAATGCGTCTGTTGCAGGGGGGCGGCATTGTCAAAAGCATTCGCGGCATAGCCGGTGGCCACGTGCTGGCGCGCGGTCCGAAGGATATTACCCTGGCGGACATCATTGCCGCTGTGGAAGGGGGCATAACCCTGCCCGGCCTCAGCAGCGACGCGCCTGGCGGTCAAGCCGCGCTGGATATCTGGGCCAAGGCCGCCTGCGGCCTGCAGAACTCTTTGCGCTCGGTAACGCTCGATTCCATCCGGCAGAGTTGCGGAGCGTCGTTGCGCGCGGCGACCCGCAACCCGGCGGAACAATCAACCCGGCGCATGCCGGATTCCCGGACGGGAGGCCTTCATGCAAAAGCATATTCTCTTGGTCGACAGCGATGCCGAAAACCTCGCCAGATTGTCACAGACACTTCGTCTGCATGACTACCGGGTAAGTGTGGCCCGCGACGGCGTCGAAGGCCTGGCTCTGGTGGACAGCCTGCGACCGGACTGCATTATCTTTGACGTGGACCTGCCGCGCCTTTCCGGCACCATCATGTACAGCCGGTTGCGCCGTGATGCGAAAAGCAGGCAACTACCGGCCATTGTCTGCAGCGACGTGGGACCGCGCCCGGTGGATTTCGGCACCGGCATTCCCGTACTGCCCAAAAGCTGCGCCCCGGAAACGCTGATTGAAACGGTGCGGGGGGCGACGGCCTGAAACTTTTCCCGATCTGTACGGGCCTGCCGTGTGTTTTGTCCGTATCCGCTCGGGGCGGGCATGCGATCCGCAAAAGGACATGGGGGGAATCGCATGCCCGCCTTTCTCATCGCCGCTAGGGGTATGGCGGCGGCCTACGGCGCTTCATGGCGGATATGCGGCGGTATCAGCATCATATCCACCAGAAGCGGTTTGAGGAATGACCATTTGATGTTGTGTTCCTCATAGACTTCCATCATGTCCCTGATGGCGTCCCAGCAATTGTGGCAGGGCGTGATGACCAACTGTGCACCGGTGCCCTTGATCTGATCCAGTTTGTTTTTAAGACCGATATTGCGTTCCTTGCGGTAAAGGCCGATGCCGTTGAGACCGCCGCCGCCGCCGCAACAGAAGTTGTGGTCGGTATTGGGTGACATTTCGCGGAAATCTTCAGCGATATAGCTCATGATTTCCCGTGTATATCTGCCCAGTCCGTCGTTACGCACATAGTTGCAGGCATCCTGCAAGGTACAGGGCACTTTGATTTTCTTGGCCGGATCAATTTTCAGTTTGCCGGTGCGCAGACAGTGGGCCACCCATTCCACATAGTGCATGAAGGGCACCGGCGGGTCACCGTCGGCGCGACCGCCCCAGTAGGGACCTTCCACAACGGTGCCGCGATGGGCGTGGCCGCACTCCGTGCCCACCACCACTTTGGGCTTCAGGCGCTCCACGGCGGCGTAAATACGCCTGATGTTCTGGGCGCAGCCTTCCCAGTCGCCCGCGAACATGGTCAGCGAGGTATTTTCCCAGCCTTCGCGCGGTACGGTCCAACTGGTTCCCGTGACGTGAAACAATATGGCGGCCTGCGCGATGTCTTCGGGATAATGTTTTACCTCGCGGGCGTTGAGAATGTACATGACGTCCGCGCCCTCTTTTTCAACCGGAATTTCCAGGTCCGGCCACTCGTCCTGGTTTTCTTCCACCATCCATTCGCAGGTTTCCAGCCAGTCTTCTTCCGTGACGTCCATCTGCGCGCCGTAAACGCGGTGCATGCCCGAGCCGATCTTCATCTCCCAGGGAACAAAACCGTGCTTGAAAAGAAGGCCGCGCAGATAGCTGAACATGACGCCCGTATCAATGCCATGCGGACAATAGAGGGCGCAACGGTTGCAACAGGTGCAGCGCCCCCAAGCCACGTCCATGGCATGGATCATAAATTCGGTGTCCACTTTGCCCTTGAGACGGACCATTTCGCCCAAGGTGGACTGGATTTTGTATGAGGGAATCTGCGTGGGATCATTGTTGTTGGTCTTGTAAAAAAAGCAGCTGTCCGCGCACATTCCGCAATGCGCGCAGATGGACAGCCATGTGCGGGTGCGCGACTTACAGGTCCGTTCAAGGTCGAGAGCGAGAGCCGCCTGATCCACGGGCATTATTTTCATCTGCTGGTAATAGACCGCGCCGCCCTTATCCTGAAGCAGGGCATGAATGCCCTCTTTGGTGGTAACGGGCGTGGGGCTGCACAATACTTCACACATGACGCGCTCCTTGCGGGAGAAAAATGAAAATTGTATCCGGCACCGTTTCGCTACCAGGGATATGCCCCGCCGCGCGTCGAGCCGCCTCGCTTGATGGCGAAATCCATGCCGATTTGGGCACGGGACATGAAGTAGAGAACAATGTGGGAAAGTTTGGTGAACGGAGCGAGAATCAGAAATAATTCACCGCTCAGCACATGAAGGATAATCCAGGTCTGATAGGACGAGGTGTCCAGTCTGGCCATCAGGCCGGTGCAGAAGGGTAAAAAGGTCAACAGCAGCACGAGCCAGTCCCCGCCGCTGTTCAACCGGCGCAGCACGGGCGAGAAAAGCCGGCGCGCGAGCAACAGCAGAATGCCGGCCACGCTTGCCACACTCAGCACGTCGGCCAGACCGTTGGGCAACGCGGGCAGAGAGATGCCCGTAAAGTTTTCAAGCAGCACCGTATGGCCCAGAAGGAAGAGCGGCACCAGCACCGCCCCCAGGTGCAGCAGGAAGAAGGCCGCCGAGGCCGCCGGTTGCGAGCGCCAGCCTGCGGTTCCGCCCGGTATGAGCCATTTGACTATGGATACCAGCGCGCCGGGAATGGAGCGTTCCGGATGGCAGGTATAGGCCACGCGCTCCAGACGCCAGTCCAGGCCGCGCACATAAAGGACCGCGCGCGCGAGAAGACCGACGACAAAGACCAACAGGGAGAAAATGAATAGGGGGCCGGTAATGAAGTTCAGCATCTGAATCTGTCTCCTGAGTGGCGTGCGGCGGCAGCCGCATCGCGGGTCCGTTACTTGCTCTTTCCGATTTGCGCGGCGACGGCCTTGTCGTGGCAGACTCTGCAATCCACAAGACGCGGACCCGCAGCGGCGTTTCGGTGGCATTGGGTACAGGCTGTGTGCAGATAAGGAATTTGTTTGTTTTCAGGCTGCGCTTTGACATCCAGAAAGGTTTCGGACAGACCTTCCTCTGTTTCCCGGTGGCAGAGCGTACATTCAGCATTGGCGCGTTCCATGTACTCCACATGCTTGTCATGCGTGAAAAAGACCGGCGGCATTTTTTGTGTAGGCAGCGGGGGAAAGGTGAAGGGAATGCGCTCTTCCCCTCTGGCCGTGGCGGAGAAAAGGGCGACGCCGGCGAAAAGCGAAAGGCAGAGCAGGGAGGCCCCGAATCCGAATACTATGTTACGCATGTCACGTCCTTGATTCCTGGTGAAATTCCGGCATGCCTCGACGCGGAGACGATGCCGCCGGAGCGGCTGAGGGGAATCCCGGGCTGAGACGGGATTCCCCGGCCGTCATGCCGCGGGCCGCCCGGCGGTCAGCGATTCCGCGGCGCTGCGCACGAATACGGCGCACTTGTACGGATCGCGCTTCATGCAGCGCATGGCGTAAGCCACGGCCGCAAACAGGAAAAGACGGGATTCATAATCCAGGTGGTTGGTCAGCAGCCAGTGGTCCTGGGGGCCTTCCTCTTCCGCAAGCTTGCAGGCAAGGCGCAGATCCGCATCCTGCGTTCCGCCGGTGAGCCGGGTGTACAGATCGCAGATTTCCTCGGCCAGGTATTCGCGTTCCAGTACGGCTGAC